>DBXN01000054.1:529-17427 GCA_002309585.1 Verrucomicrobia bacterium UBA1211 | reverse complement strand
TCGGCTGCCATGAGGGCCGCACGACCGCAAGCGGCCCGTTCTCCGGCGAGGCCTCCCGACGCGACCCGACTCCCCTCACTCCGCCCGATGCCCCGCGCGCCGGCGTGATGGATTATATGCGCGACATCCAGCCCATCTGGAACAGCCGGTGCGTGCGCTGCCACGGCGGCACCGCGCCCGCGAAGGGCCTCTCGCTCGAAGACGGGCGCACACGCTTTTTCTGCAGGAGCTACGATGGCCTGAACGAGCGGGCAAGCAGCGACCGAACGAGTTACATCTCCTACGGCGGCGCCCCCGGCGCGGCGAAAGAAAAGCCCCTCATCCACTCCATCCTTCTCAACTACGGCTTCGCGGATGTCCTGCGGCCGCGCCAGACGGGCTCGTTCGCCAGTCGCCTGCCGATGTACCTTGAAGCGTCCCACTGTGGGTCCGTTCTCACGCCGGAGGAGAAACGGCGCGTGTACGAGTGGATCGATGCGATGGTGCCGTACTATTCCACCACCGACTGCGCGCATCTCCTGGCGCGCGGTAAACGCGACCGGTGGGGCATGCCCGACACCGACAAAATCGCGCCGTGGGCCGTGAAATACCAGCAGTTCTTCGCCCGCTCGTGCGCATCCTGCCACGGCCAACTCTCGCCCGAACGCGTGGGTATCGCGGGTGACCGCCGTTGGGAATGGGTGGACCTCACGCGCCCGGAGATGAGCCCCGCCCTTGTGGCGCATCTCGCCAAGGCGTGCGGCGGCCGGGGACTGGAGGCGAACGGGAAGTTCGCGTTCGCCGGACGCTACGATCCCCTCTGGCTGGAACTGCTCGCCCTTTTACGGGAGGGCGCGGCCTTTTCAGCGAAAACACCGGAACCGGATGAGGCGGGATTCCTGCCGCGCTCACGCGGTCGCCTGGAGTATGTCAACACGCTCATCGGAAAATGAGTGGGAAACCCCACCCACGCGAGCGCGGGAAGGGAAACAAAGGTAACGTGATGATTGTTCAAAAAGGCCCATCTCCGTTTGCAGGGATGAGTGCAAACGGTTGAGATTGGCGATTGGTGAACACTGAAGGGATAAGGCTAGGGCAGTCGAATGGACGCACGCTGGACGCCGTCGGCGAAACCGGGCTGCCCGCCGCCGACGAAGACCGTGGTGTCACCCTGCGGGATGAACGGTTTGCCATCCTCCCCGAAGACCTCGAAACGGCTCCTGGGCAAAGCGATACGGACCGGCTTGGACTCGCCCGGCTGGAGCGCGACGCGGGCGAACGCCGCAAGATGATGCAGGCGGCGGTCTTTCGCCGCTTCCGGCGCGCGCACATAAACCTGCACGACCTCCTCGCCGGCGCGGCTGCCGGTGTTGGTAACCGTCACCTCGGCGACCGCACCATTCTTTTCCGCCGTGACCTTCAATCCCGAATAGGCGAAGGTCGTGTAGGAAAGCCCGTAGCCGAAGGGATAGGCCGCCTTCTCGCCATACAGGTAGGTGCGGCCGGGAAGCGCATAGGACTTGAAATCAGGGATATCCTCATAGGCGGTCGGATAGGTGATCGGCAACCGACCCGAGAAATTCGCCTTGCCGAAGAGCAACCGCCCGAGCGCGCGGCCTCCCTGCTCGCCGGGATACCAGCCGACAATGACCGCATCGCAAAACGCCGCCAGCGGTTTTAAATCAAACGGGCTGCACCCGAACACAACGGCGACCAGCTTCCGGTCCTTCCCGGGCAGACGGTTGCGGAGGCCCTTCAGCAGTTCCATCTGCCGTTTCGGAATCCCGTACGCCGTGCGGTCACCGCCGCTGTCACCTTCCTCGCCCTCTTCCTCGGCGGTGATACCCACACAGGCCACGATCACATCGCAACCGTCCAAACCCATGTGCGAAATCTTCACCCCCGGCCCGGCCTCGGCGGCGATTCCGGAGAGGCAGGTCACGGGACTGGCCGAATAGCCGTTGTAGTTGCCCTGGAGAACCACCTCGTCCTGGGCGCGCGGCCCGGTCACACCCATAAACCGGATCTTATCCGCATCCAGTGGCAACGCGCCGTTGTTGTGAATCAGGACCATCGACTTTTCGGCGGCCTCCAGCGCCAGCGCGCGATGCGCGGCGTTGCCGACCGACTCCGCACCAAGCCCGTCCCACGGCGTCGAGCCGGGAGGATCGAACTGGCCCAGTTTCGCACGGGTCCGGTAAAGACGTACCAATGGAGCGGTGAGGTCGTCCGCCTTGACACGCCCATCCTTGAGTGCCTCGCGCAGGCAACCATAGGTTCCCTCGGAGCAGAGATCCAGCCCGGCGGCGATCGCCCCTTTGGAGGCCTCGACCGTATCTTTCACATAGTGATGCCCGCTGAAAACATCGTTGATCGCGCCGACATCACTAACCACATGTCCCTCAAAGCCCCATTCGCCTCGCAGCAGATCGGTCAGCAACCACTTGTTCACGCAGCACGGAACCCCGTTGACCGCACTGTAGGCGCCCATCACGCTCTCGACCTTCCCCTCAACCACCAGCGCCTTGAAGGCGGGCAGATAGTATTCCGCGAGATCGCGTGGCGAGACCTTCGCGTCAAAGCCGTGCCGGAGGGCCTCCGGACCGGAGTGGACGGCGAAATGCTTGGCACACGCCGCCACCTTGAGGTATTTGGGGTCATTCCCCTGCATCCCTTTGACAAAGGCCGTGCCCATCGCGCCGGAGAGATAGGGATCCTCGCCGAAAGTCTCCTGTCCGCGCCCCCACCGCGGATCGCGGAAGAGGTTGACGTTGGGACTCCAGAAGGTGAGCCCCTCGTAAATGCCGCGCTCGCCGCGCTTGACGAAGAGGTTGTGCTTGGCGCGCGCCTCGGTTGAGATCGCGTCCGCCACGCGGTATTCGAGGTCGGTGTCAAAGGTGGCGGCCATCGCCATCGACTGCGGGAAGACGGTGGCGAGACCCGCACGGGCAACGCCGTGTAATGCCTCGTTCCACCAGTGATAGGCGGGAATGCCCAGCCGCGGCACCGCCGGCGAATCCATCATCAGCTGTCCGACTCGCTCCTCTCCCGTCAACAGCGCGACCCGCTCCTCCGGGGATGCGGCACACACGCCCTCAACCGATGCCAATACCAATGCGGCAATGACAACCTTCCTCATGGCAAACTCCCTTATTTAATGGTGATCATCGATCCCCGGCAGCAAACCCACACCCAGGTGAGACGCACAGGCGTGGCCCCCGCCGTATGGGTGTAACGATCGGAAAACACCGTTGTGGGATTGACCCATTCCGAACCGTCCCACGTCTCCAGCCTATACGTGGGGATGTATCGTTTCCCGTCAGCCACGAGCATATCGGCGGTGAAGGTCCAGTCGCCGATCACTTCGTATTCACCGTCGGGAACGGAGCCGGCGGCGGTGGCGTCCTCAAAGGGCTGTTCGCTCACGATCACAACATTGCGGTAATCGGCGAAGTTGTCGCGGAAACGGATTTCATCCACCTTGCGGTTCTGCGCAAGCTCCTCCTCCGTCAGGGCGCGGTTGTAAAAACGCTGCGCGAAGAAGTCGCCGGTCAGGCACCGTCTCGCGATCTGGGCGGGGTCATCTTCGCGCGAAGGACCGCCGATGGACCACCGCTGGTTGTCGATGGAGCCGTGCTTCGTATTGGCGACCGAATAATCCAAGGCCGTGCCCTGGACCAGATAGACCTTGTCGCTAGTCACGATACCGGTAATGTAAAGCCCCTGCCAGTTGGCCAGTTTGGCACGTGTCGTATAACACCAGTTGTCCGCCTTCCATTCAAGGGTATTGCCACTTCCGCGTGTAAACATCCCATGGTCATTATCGCTGCCCGGTGCGCCGAAGTAGGTCGGATAATCCTTCGTCTGCGCAGAGGTCGAAACGCTGAGGACGGACTGGATCGAGCACGTCTGGCCAAGGCTGATAGCCTCCCGCATCCGCATGATGCTTCCCTGAGCCGTATCGAAACGGTACCCGTTCTCAATCCAAGCCGCGTGGCACTTGTTGGAGGCGGCGAGCAAGTTGTTGGCGGAATAGGCGAGATCGCGCCAGAACATACCTTTCGTGATGTGGTCATTCGATGCGCCGAAGTTGCGGATGCCGTCATAGTGGCAGACCAGTCCCTGCTGCACATAGTCGAACACGTCATAATCGGCGGCGGTCCGGAGTCCCTTCGTGAGCGTCCAGATCCAGGTGATGCGGCGGTTGGCCGCGTCGGTCGTGCCGGAGACGGTACAGGTGGTCGCCCCCGACGTCGTGACGGGACTGACCCAGGTTCTGCCGGTCGCGTTCCAAGTCTCCGTGCGATAGCCCGCGCAGGTATAGGTACGGGTCCCGATGGTCACCGTTTCCGGCGCGGTGAAGGTCTTGCTCCCCGTCCCGCGGATGAGGTAGCAGCCCAGACCGTCCAGCGCGATCTCCGGCAACTCGGAGCGGACCTCGACCAGGTCGGTCTCGGTGGAGCGTCCGGCGGTTCCGTAGAAGCGGGCGTGGTCAACCTCCAGGTTATGCTGGAGCTCCGCCGCCGTGAGCGGACGGTCATAGAGGCGGACCGCGTAAATCCGCCCGGCGAGAAGGCGTTCCCGCTTTGCGGAGTCATCCCCACCGGCCGCGCCGATGCAGTAGGCCTCCGTCCCGACATCGGCCTTGTAGGTCCCGTTTTTCCAGCTCAGCGTGGCGGTCGAGGAGATGCCGGAACGGTTATAGTCGAGGACGGCATTGATGAGGCGCCCGTCCCACGGCTGCAGCAGGGAGCGGTTCTGGGAATTGAAGCCGGTGGTCGCGTCCACCTTGAAGTTCACCATGTCCCCGCGTTCGGTGACGGAGTCCGACCCGTTCCGCGTAACGTAGATGTTGAAACGGTCGGAGGGATGGCCGAAGAAATGGGGCCACTTCGGCCCGGCCGGGACGAGAGACTCGTTGAAGTCGGCGGCAACCTGCGTCGTCGCCTGATGCCCGATCGTCACAACACCCCCAAGCGCGAAGTAGTCGCCGCCTTTGAAGTTGTACCCGATCTCCGACCACGCGCCGGGGAGATCGGCATTCAGCACGGTCAGCGCCGCGTCATTCACACCGCCGAGCGAGCCGAGGTTCTTCCAGACGGTCGCCGCCGCGTCATGCCCCGCATCCAGACCAGCGTTGCGGATGCCGTCGAAGTTAAGCAGCAGCCCCGCCTGAACGTAGTCATCCGCGTCGTACTGCTTCACGCCGTCCGTCAGTTTCCAGTTCCATGTGACGCGCGCGCCCGAAATGGCGCTGCACCGCGTGTAGTCGAACTGCCTCTCCGTTGAGTTGCTGTCGAACACCCAGATCTTCTTCTCGGCGTTCCAGTATTCGAGTTTGTACCCGGTGCAGGCGTAGGTGTTGCCGCCCACCGCCGCCGTCGCCGGCGCGGTAAAGGTGTGGCTGCCGTTCACGAAGTAAATGCCGTTCTTCTCGGTCCCCTCGAGCCCCGCGCGGTTGGACTCCACCATCACGCAGCCGTTCGTGACGAGCCCGCGAAAACGGATATCGTCAAGCAGGCGGTTCCATACCAGCTCCGTCTCGGTCAGATTGCGGTTGTATATGCGCACGGAGTAGTAGGTACCCTTGACCATGCGCAGCGCGTCGTACGGCACGCCGCCCCAGGAGAACTGGATCGCCCCGTACGCCTTCGTCACACCACGGTTGAACCCCGTTCCGGGATCCGTATCCGCGAAGAGATAGTTCCTGTCGGTACCGAGGATGACCGTCGCGTACGTGAACGTGTCGGGGAGGGTCAATGTCGGACGGGGGGAGGCGGTGTTGTTGCTGTCGGCATAACTGTCCGCCTTGAGTTTCAGCGTGTGGGCGAGATCGTTGTTGTTCCCCTGGGTGTGGTCGAGGAAGAGGGAGGGGTTGTCGTTGTAGGTGCCGCTGTTCGTGCCGCTGTGGAAGAGGCACTTGTAGCAGCCCTTGCCCGCGGTCTGGCTGGGAATGTTGATGTCAACGGCCAGCTGGACGGTCGGGTAACTGCCCAGCGCGATACCGCCGGTCAGGCGGGCGCAGACGTTGTCGGGGAAATAGAAGCCCTTGCCGTTCCAGTAACCGTTCTCCGTGACGGCGTTTTTGTAATAGAACGCCGCGTCGGGGCCGCCGGAAACGAGGTTCTTCCACGTCCGGGCGGTTGAGTCGTGCGGCAGGTTGGCGCCGACGTTACGGATGCCGTCGAAGTGGCCGATCAGCCCCTCCTGCGCGTAGGACCCCACATCGACTGCGTTCAGCCCCTGCGGCAACGTTTCGTCCACCATCTCCTCGTAACTGTTCACCTCCTCGCCAAACGCCGTCGCGGCAAGCATCACAATACCGCAGACACCCGTCCAGCCACCCAGCCAAGGATGCGCGTGAACACCGCACGCACCCGTTCCCTTACCCACAGTTTTTTTCATCCTAAGCCCTTCCTCTGTGTACGGTTTCACCATCCACCGTGCCAACCACACAACTCCGTTCGCCTCAAACAGATTGAATCAAACGCCACCCCTTCACAGGAACACGGTAATCAGTTTACCGTTATCGTTCCTTACCTATCAAGTGCCAATTCCCGTTTTCGGAAAGTTTTGACACATCGAAACCCTCCTCAAAGCGGTTTACCGCATGATGACCTGCGTCCCCCGATAGAGCGTCCACTCCCAGGTGAGACGCACCGGCGTGGCCCCCGCCGCATGGGTGTAACGATCGGAAAACACCGTTGTGGGATTGACCCATTCCGAGCCGTCCCACGTCTCCAACGTATACTTGGGGACGAATTTCTTCCCGTCAATCACAATCGTATCGGCTGTAAACGTCCACTGATCCGTCACCTCATACTCGCCGTCCGGCACGGAACTCTGTACCGTCTGTTCCGCTTCCTCCGGTTGGATGTTGACCACGGTCACATCGCGATAGGAAGCGGTATTGCCCCGGAAACGAATCTCGTCCACCTTCATGTTCCGCGCCAGCTCCGGCACCGTGAGCGCACGGTTGTAGACACGGAACGCGAAGTAATCGCCCGTGATGGCGCGCTTGGCGATTTCGTTGGGCGACGGATCGTTGGCCGCGCCGATCGCCCAGGTCTTGCCGTCCAGGGATCCGTGCTTCGTATTGGCGACCGAATAATCCATCGTCGCGCCCTGCGACAAATAAACCCGGTCCGACGTGATGATGGCGTTGATGTACTTGCCTGCCCAGCCGCTCAGGATAGGACGGCCGTTACCGTAACCGTTCACGCACCAGTCATCGATTTTCCACTCAAGGGCATTTCCGGATCCGCGCGTGAACATCCCTTGGTCATTAGGCGCACCGAAATAGGTGGGATACGCGATCGTCTGCGAGGCGGGTGTCGTATCCATAACCGACTGGAAGGAACATTCGGTACCGAGATCAATCGCCTCGACCATACGCAGGTTACATCCGTTCGCGGTCACGAAATGATAACCGGTCTCCATCCACGCCGCATGGCACTTGTTGGACGCCGAGAGCAAGTGGTTGGCGCGGTAGCTGATATCCCGCCAGTACATGCCTTTTGTGGCGTGCCCATTCGACGCGCCACAGTTGCGGATACCGTCGTAATGAGCCACCAGCCCCTGCTGCACGTAATCGGCGACATCGTAATCCGCCAAGCTGCGCAGGCCCTTCGTCAGTGTCCAGATCCAGGTGATGCGGCGGTTGGCCGCGTCGGCCGTGCCGGAGACGGAGCAGGAGGTCGCATCCGCCGTTACAACTGGGTTTTCCCACTGGCGGGTCGTCGCGTTCCACGTCTCGGTACGGTAGCCCGCGCAGGTGTAGGTACGGGTCCCGACGGTCACCGTTTCCGACGCGGTGAAGGTCTTGCTCCCCGTCCCGCGGATGAGGTAGCAACCCGCGTCATCCAGCGCGATCTCCGGCACCTCGGAGCGGACCTCAACCAAGTCGGTCTCGGTGGAGCGTCCGGCGGTCTCATAGAAACGGGCGTGGTCAACTTCCAAGTTTTGCTGGAGCTCTGCCGCCGTGAGCGGGCGGTCATAGAGGCGGACCGCGTAAATCCGCCCGGCGAGGAGACGTTCCCGCTTCGCGGCGTCGTCCCCGCCCGCCGCGCCGATGCAGTAGGCCTCCGTCCCGACGTCGGCCTTGTAGGTCCCGTTTTTCCAGCTCAGCGTGGCGCCCGCAGTGAGACTGGAACGGTTGTAGTCGAGGACGGCGTTGATGATCCGCCCGTCCCACGGCTGAAGCAGGGAGCGGTTCTGGGAAGTAAAGCCGGTCGTCGCGTCCGCCTTGAAGTTCAGCAGGTCCCCGCGTTCGGTGACGGTGGCGTTCCCGTTCCGCGAGACATAGACGTTGAAGCGGTCGGAGGGGTGGCCGAAGAAATGGGGCCACTTCGGCCCGGACGGGACGAGGGACTCGTTGAAGTCGGCGGCGACCTGCGTCGTCGCCTGGCACCCGATCGTCAAGGTGCCCGCAAGCGCGAAATAGTCGCCGGCCTTGAAGTCGTACCCCTTCTCCGACCACGCGCCGGGAAGTTCGGCGTTCAGCGTCTTCAGCGTCGCGTCGCTCACGCCGCCGAGCGAGCCGAGGTTCTTCCAGACGGTCGCCGCCGCGTCATGCCCCGCGTCCAGGCCGGCGTTGCGGATGCCGTCGAAGTTGAGCAGCAGCCCCGCCTGCACGTAGTCGTCCGCGTCGTACTTCTTCACGCCGTCCGTCAGCTTCCAGTTCCACGTGACGCGCGCGCCCGAAAGGGCGCTGCACCGCGTGTAGGCGAACTGCCGCTCCGTCGAGTTGCTGTCGAACACCCAGATCTTCTTCTCGGCGTTCCAGTACTCGAGCTTGTACCCGGTGCAGGCGTAGGTGTTGCCGCCCGCCGTCGCGGTTTCCGGCGCGGTGAAGGTGTGGCTGCCGTTCACAAAGTAGATGCCGCTCTTCTCGGTCCCATCAAGCCCCGCGCGGTTGGACTCCACCGTCACGCAGCCGTTCGTGACGAGTCCGCGGAAACGGATGTCGTCGAGCAGGCGGTTCCACACCAGCTCCGTCGCGGTCAGGTTGCGGTTGTACATGCGCACGGAGTAGTAGGTGCCCTTGAGCATGCGCAGCGCGTCGTACGGCACGCCGCCCCAGGAGAACGGGATCGCCCCGTACTCCTTCGTCACGTTGCGGGCGAACCCCGTCCCGGGATCGGTATCCGCGAACAGATAGTTTTTGTCGTTTCCGAGGATGAACGTGGCGTATGTGAACGTGTCGGGAAGGGTCAGTGTCGGCCGGGGGAGGCGGAGTTGTTGCTGTCGGCGAACGTGTCCGCCTTGAGTTTCAGCGTGTGGGCGAGATCGGTGTTGTTCCCCTGGGTGTGGTCGAGAAAGAGGGAGGGGTTGTCGTTGTAGGTGCCGCTGTTCTCGCCGCTGTGGAAGAGGCACTTGTAGCAGCCCTTGCCCGCAGTCTGGCTGGGAATGTTGATATCGACGGCCAGCTGGACGGTCGGGTGACTGCCCAGCGCGATCCCGCCGGTCAGGCGGGCGCAGACGTTGTCGGGGAAATAGAAGCCCTTGGCGTTCCAGTAACCGTTCTCCGTGACGGCGTTTTTGTAGTAGAAGGCCGCGTCAGGGCCGCCGGCGACGAGGTTCTTCCACGTCCGGGAGGTCGTGTCGTGCGGCAGGTCGGCGCCGACGTTGCGGATACCGTCGAAATGGCCGACCAGCCCTTCCTGCGCGTAGGACCCCACATCGACTGCGGACAAACCCGCCGGCAGCGTCTCGTCCACCATCTCGTCGAAACTGGTCTGCTCCGCCATTTTCTGGGCGATGAAATCCTTCGTCACCTTGCCCTTGTTGGTGGTGATCGACTCCACACCGTTCTCCGCGAGCGTCCACGCAGCGGCGGTGTCATCGCAGGTCCACACCGCGAAGAAATAGCCGGCGCCTTTGACCGTCGCGATCTCGGCCGGATTGCCGCAGCTGGCCGCCTGGTAATGAATGTCCACGCCCGTCGCCTGGCAGGCCTGGAGTTTCGAGATGATCGTCGCGCCGGAGTCGGAGACGTTGCTGAGCAGCAGCCACGCCGGATAGTCAGGCAGGGCAGTTCGGAGCGCGAGGATGAGGGACGCGTCGAACGCGATGAAGACCACACGGTCTTTCGTGGCGAGGGGTTGCGCCTGAATCGCCGCGACCACATTCGCGACCAGGTTATTGGCGCCATTGTCCTTCAGCTCCACGATACACTTTGTGGTCGTGTTGAGCGAAAGGAGCGCAAGGTAGTCCTCCAATCGGGGAATTGTCTGCGTCGCCCACTCCGTATTGGCCCAAGAGCCGAATCGCCCCACCTGGATATCTTTGAGCTGATCCCACGTGCTGCCGGTTACCGAAAGCCCTTTCCCGCTACCCGAACCGTCGGTCCGGCCGGTTGTCGCGTCATGAATGATGACCGGAACACCGTCCGTCGTCGCGTACACGTCACACTCCACGCCGTCCACACCCCGCTCGAAGGCCAGCTGAAACGCCGCCATCGTGTTCTCAGGACGATCCAGCGACTCGCCCCGGTGGGAGACGATTTCGGGCATGGCGTCCACCATGCCAAAGCCCCTAACCGCCACGAGCGCCAAGCACAAACCCAGACAATACCGCCAACTTGTGTTAATCATACCCTTCCCTCTCCTTATCTGCTGAAGATGTCCTCTATCACACGACCGGTCCACGCCCGTTCCGGCCGCGCGCCCAACATGTGCGCGAGCGTCGCCCCGACATCAGGGCAGATCGTCACCCACGGGATTTCGTAACCCTTCTTCACGCCCGGCCCGGCAAAGACAAGCGGACGTTCCATCTCGTCCAGCGTCGTGCCGCCGTGGCCCTTGTCGATACCGCCATGGTCGGAGGTAAACGCCACAAAAGTGCTGTCAAGCATTCCGGCCTCCCGATAGGCGGCGAGGACAAGTCCCACCTCCGCGTCCACGGCCTCGACCTCCTCCAGATACGCCTTGCTGCCCCAACCGAAGGTGTGCCCACCGTGATCCGGCCAGTTGAAGACGATCGACATGAAGTCCGGACGCTCTTTCCGTATCCAGTCCAGCATCGCCCGGTGCGCCCCGTTCGTCGCGTTCCCGAAGGCGCCGGGTGTCGTCTGGATGACAAAGTTACAGACATTCGTATCGGCGCAAAACGGGATGCCCGGCCAGACGTAGGCAAAACCGATCTTCGCGTCCGGACGCGCCGACCGCAACGCGGTGAAGATGTCAGGGAAACGGCCGTTCGCCCCCTTGGCCGCCGGCGGCATGACCGGCTCACGGGAGTTCCATGCGTTGTAGCCGTTCAACTCCGGGCCGGAACACTGGAAGATGCTGGCCCAGTTGGCGGCACTGGACGAGGGAAGAATCGTCCGAGCCTTGAGCGACCACGCGCCCCGCGTCATCAACGAACGGATATTCGGAACCTTCGCACCTTCGCGTATCACCTTGGCGCTCATGCCGTCGGATCCGATGAAAAGGACGTGGCGCACCGGCCGTTCCGCCGTTGGCGGGGATGAATCCGCCAAGGCCACTCCTCCGAAAAGAGCGATCAACGCACCCGTGAAAACCCGGCATACGATACCCCGCGCGGCATCTTCCCCGCCATTCCTAAAACCCCTACCCATCATGAAACTCCCTTTCACCCCATGCCCCTCTTGGATAAACGGAAGGTGCAACAAAATACTTGTATCAGATTGGAAAACCGTTATCAAGGCGAAATTTCCAAGTCGGGCGCGATTAGATGCGCCCTGCTACCCTGTTCGAAATTGACGGTGGACATGCGGAATGGTATGATTCAGCCGTAACAATGAAATGAACTCGGTTTGCATCACTCCGGTATTGGCGGCGATTGTCGCGCCCAAGACGCTCATCAGCGTTCTCTTGGGCGTTGTCATGTTTGGCATGGGACTCGCGACCAAGCTCGAAGACTTCAAGGTCGTATTCAGCCGGCCAAAGGACATCGCCATCGGCTGCGCGGCGCAGTTCACCATCATGCCCGTGACGGCCTGGGCGTTGGCACGGCTGTTCGGTCTCAACGAGGCGTTAACGGTCGGCGTTGTCCTCGTGGGGTGTTGTCCCGGCGGAACGGCTTCGAACGTGATGACCTACCTTGCGAGGGGTGACCTCGCGCTTTCCGTCGGCATGACCGGCGTATCGACCATCCTGGCGCCGTTCCTCACCCCTGCCCTGACGTTGCTTCTTGCCGGCAAGACGGTTGAGGTAGACGCGTACGGTATGTTCATCGACATCCTCTGGGTCGTTATCCTACCGATTTGCCTCGGCTTCGCCGCGAAGCGGTTCTGCCCAAAGGCGACCGAGCGGGCCGTCCGCTTCATGCCGACTGTGTCATCCATCGCAATCGCGACGATCATCGCACTGATTATCGCGGCGAACGCGCACCGTCTTGCCACGGGCGGTTTCACCGTATTCTTCGTCGTCATCTTGCACAATCTTTGCGGGTTGGCCTTGGGCTACTTGATCGCCTTTGCATTACGTCTCGCCGAACCCAAGCGAAGGGCGCTTTGCATCGAGGTTGGCATGCAGAATTCCGGACTGGCCGCGAGCCTCGCCGCCGCCCATTTCGCGGCCTATCCCATGGCAGCTGTGCCCGGCGCGATATTCAGCGTTTGGCATAATATAAGCGGCGCGCTTGTCGCACGCTGTTTTGTTCGAATCGGAAAAAAGAATGGTGAAAAAGGAGAAAACGGATGAACAAAGTTGCGACATTGGCGTGTGTAGCTGCGTTGGCAGCGTCGTTGCCATGCTTAGGTGCTACGACGGCCGAGATGGATATGCGCGTTCCAAAGAGCTGCTATCTTTCGGCGGCCGTGGATGTTGACGCGATATGCGCCGAAGCGCCTACGGCGATCCGCCTTGTGAAGGACGGCCTTGCCGCATGCAGCGGTACCAACGGCTCGATCAAGGCCGATGTGGCGCAGTCCGCCCTGGCGTCCATCGACAAGGCCGCATCATGGGTCGACGAGGCCAAGCGAGCATGCGGCGTGAGTCCAGAGGATTTCCACTGGATCATGCTCGCCGGGCGTAACCACCATTTCTGGGTGCAGCGCGACTGCATGGTGACGCAGTTTGTCTGGGGGGCGGCGATTTCCGCGGAACGTTTGGACTGGAAGCGCATCGAGACCTATACCACCGACAAGGGCCTCAAATGGGTAAGCGAACCAGGCATTATCGGTGATACGCTTTTTTGTGGATCTTCCCATACTGTGAGCTGGTTCGGCACGAGCGGTTATCTTGCGGGCATGTTTTACTTTCTCGTGGGGAATGACGAAATGGTTTATCCCGGAAACGGATATTGCCTGTATGGCGTCTACGGTACGGAGGGGCCGTTCGCACTTGACGAACGTCCGTCGAGACGCGGCAAATTGGAAAAGGGCGAGATTGTCCGTGTTGTGCTGTCAGACTTCCATGCGATGCCATTGTTCTTCCAGATGATTGCGGACATCCCGCAGTTTCGCCCGGACTTGGAGAATATAGACGAAGGTCGCATTTCGCTTTTTATTTTGGACGGAAAGGTCGGTGCCCGGCTTGTTGTGGAGTTTGCCGATGAGACAAAGGCGGCTATCGCAAAGGCCAAGTACGAGGCCGATATAACAATGCCGTGGAAAAGCTGGAGCGATACCATCGGGCGCGAGCTTGCCCGCGCCCGTCGCTTGGGACCGAAAGGCATGATCGAGGTCTACGAGACACTGTTGGAATGGCAGAAGGAAATCACGGTCCGTTTAGAAGGAAGGACCCTCACCGTCGACACAGGTCGGATTGACGAGCGGAAGTTCTTTACGGTTCTGGCCGTACCCCTGTCCAATTTGCTTGGCGACAAGTGACGTCATGCCTAGAGGGCGTGGATGGCTTTAGACTCAAAGACCTCATCAAAGCGATACAGGGTGAATGTTTGGATCTATTTCCTGCTCCTTCACGCAGAAAGGCGTTTCGGAGTGTTGTTTGGCCAAGAGGATCCCTGCGGCACCCTCGGAGCGCGTTGCGCCTCGGCGCTGTTCGCGTTCAGAGAAAGGAGGCTTACATGCTGAAGAGGCGAATGGTGTTTATCGCGGTTGCGATGATGGCGATTTTGGGCGCGGAAGGGCAGCTTGCCTCGACTAAAATCGAGGACTATACCCATGTCTGCCAGAAGTGCGGGAAGACAACGCATTACCCGACCAGTGAATTGGAGCCGAGAAGTTTTATTGCGGAATGTCGCAAGGGATGTGCGACGCTTCGTGAGCTCGGATTGGATGCCGCGCTTGACGAGTCGGTTCTTTGCCGCCACTGCGTCAGCGCGGAGAAGCTGAAGCTGCCAAGGTTCGCGACGGTGTCAACCCGTCCGGAAAAGACGCTTTGGAGAAAAGGCGACAAGGTGGAAGTCGTTAGGACAAAAAGCCAGCCTTGTCAATGTTGGTTGTGCTATCAATGGAAAGTGGTGCCGCTCGGGAACAGGTATTGGGTGAATGGGCGGTATATCGATGCGGAGGGTAACATACTGGGTGACAATGTCTGCATAAGGCTTCATCCCGATTTGCGGAATCCTGCCAGCGGACACGCGGACAGGGGCATGAAAATGCGGATTCTTCCAAAGGCAGCGGGCGATCCTGCTGATTGGGTGCCGGTAGAATGGCACGATCGAATGACGGACTTCTTCTACCCATCTGCCTGTTTCAATAGTGTCGAATATGGTGAGGGCGAGGATGCCTCCCTTGAACGCATCTTCAAGCATCTGGAGTGGACGATAAAAGGCAAACGGCACAAGGCGAACGTGTTTGACCTCCGATTGTTGCTGGCCTACCTGAAAGGCCAAAAGGAAGTCCAAGTCGGCGGCATCATGAAACCGATAGGAACGTACAAACCGCGTATCAACGAGCTGCTTTCTGCTCCTAGCGAGACCGATGTTGTGGCTGCGGCGCGGCGTCAGATTGGTGTCACCGTCGGATATGATCCGGCTTACCGGAAGATCGGCTATCCGGGCGGCGATGTACCGAGAGGGAGCGGCGTTTGCACGGATGTCATCATCAGGGCATTGCGCGATGCGCGGAAAGTTGACCTGCAAAAACTCGTCCATGAGGATATGAAGTCCAACTTCGCGAAGTACCCGCAGCAATGGGGGCTCAAAGCACCTGACGCGAACATCGACCACAGGCGCGTCCCGAACCTGCAATGCTATTTCAAGCGGAAAGGGTATGCGCAGCCCGTGTCCAAAAATGCGGCGGACTACAAGCCTGGCGACATCGTGACGGTCATGGTTGGTGAAAAGTTGCCGCACATCATGATCGTCAGCGACAGAAAGTCGGTTGCGGGCGTTCCGCTTGCCATCCACAACATCGGCTCGGGTACGCAGGAGGAAGACGTCCTTTTCGCCTATCCCCTGACAGGTCACTACCGCATTCCCTAAAGGCAAAAGGACGATAACCGTGAAAATCGAAACGGAAAACATGAAGGAGCGCGTCGCCACTGAAGAACTTGTGCGCGAGTTGGTGCGGAACGATGCGCGCCGGGGCGAGTACATGATCATGATGGACGACGCAGACGAGGAGCGCTTCGTGCAGATCGCCTGCGACTACGATGACGCGGGGGTATTTTGCCATAATGACGACTTCGACCTTGAATATCGGGACGGCAAAGAAGGACAGCTCTTCCACTGTACGCGCCGCGTGAGCGCAGACGAGGTGGAGCGCATTTTCCTCGATGAGCTTGCCGGACGCGGCGAGTGGCGCAGCAGCCTCGACTGGGAAAAAGAGAATGTGGGTGGCGGACTTTTGGGAAATAGCCGCAATGGCGTACCGCCTGGCATGAAAATCCTAAATGTCGTTGGAGGAATTGTATTCTTCCTGTTGGGAATTTGTTTTCTTGTGCCGTTGCTGATCAAAGAGGTTAAGGCGACCCTGATTCCCGGTGCAGAAAAAGAACACTGGATCGCAGTGATTGTCATCTCGGTGTTCGCTTATCTCTTCATTTGCGGCCCGGCGATGGCGTTCGCAAAGTGGCTCAAAACACGCGGCACGAAACGGATGGCGCGCGAACGGATGATTCCAGTGGAGGGCATACGACTCAAACGACAGCTTCCTATCGGCCTTTTGTTCATGGCGTTTTGGTGTTGTGTGTTTTGGAATGCCATTGTCACCAAGGGACGTATGGTTGGAATATTTGGAAATAAGCCGGGTATCGGCATCATCCATCAACTCATAGGTACTGGCATAACGGCATACTTGATCTGGTTGGTGTGGAAGTATCTGTGTCCAAGCTACGAGGTACGGCTTGCGGGCGGAATGTTGAAAGAGGGCGAGCGGGCGACATTCGAATACCGCTTCAAGGGCGATGCGGAGAAGGTCGAGCGTGTTGTGTTTGCGACGGCAGCCTGCGCGGCGGGTAACGAACGTAACGGTTCCGTCGATGCTTCGCCCGGTGACGTGAATGACGCGAAAGAATTCACGTATCCGCTGGAGATCGCCTCCGGCCACATTTCGCTGGAACTGCCGCGAATCGCGGAAGACTGCCATGCGGAGTTTAAATACTATTTTCGCGCGACGGTGGTGTTCAAGAGCGGTCGTACCATCGTCTCCTCCTACCGCATCCCGTTGACGTGAAAGGAACGAAAGACCCGTCTCACGTAAGGCGTGACGATCTGTTAAATGAGGTAAAGCCAATGAAGAAGCGAATGATGTGGCCTTGGATTGCAGCGGCGGTTACCGCGATAGCGGTGGTGGTCGGAGCGCGAATGGAACCCCCGGCGCGACCCGCGAAGTGGGCGGTGCCGATGGCGCGAGCGGGCGTGCCGAATCTCCATAAAGTTTCAGACACGCTCTACCGGAGCGCCCAACCGACGGCGGAAGGGATGACAAACCTTGTGGCGCTCGGTATCAAGACGGTGGTGAACCTCCGCGACAATCATTCCGATTCGGATGAGATCGGCGATTTGCCGCTGAAAACGCGCCGTATCGAAATCTTTACGGGGAA
>DBXN01000054.1:0-477 GCA_002309585.1 Verrucomicrobia bacterium UBA1211 | reverse complement strand
CATTGCCAGCACGGGGCGGACCGTACCGGAACAATGTGCGCGATGTACCGCATCATGCGGCAGGGGTGGACGGCGGACGAAGCGATCGACGAGATGAAGAACGGGGGCTACGGCTACCATTCGCTCTGGTCCAATCTCCCGCGTTTCATCCGCAAATCCGCCCAAAGGCTGAAGAAGGAGTGAACCCCATTCCCCGTTTGGATTCTCGCGCAGAGCCGCGGAGGACGCCAACCGCTCAAAAAGTCGCCCGGATGACCCAGCCCGCACGCTCCAGAAGGCTTCGCGCCGTGTCGCGGTCGATCCCGTGGATCTCCGCCACAATGCCCACCATCCGTTCCCGCAGCTTCTCATTCGTGGGCTTGAGATTGACCATCATGTTCTCATAAACATTCCCAAGATGCACCATCGAACAGGTGGAGAGCATGTTGAGGACGAGTTTGTGCGCCGTGCCGGCCTTCATGCGCGTGGAGCCCGTCA
>DBXN01000174.1:77350-77488 GCA_002309585.1 Verrucomicrobia bacterium UBA1211 | reverse complement strand
GATCTCCTTCAGGAACTTCGGATTGACCGTGTCCTTGCCGGTGTTGTTCGCCAGATCGATGTCAGCCGGTTTCGGGAGGTAACCGATCGCGGTGTTCTGGGCGCCGACGGTGCCCTCGATCCGCTGGCAGATCCACTT
>DBXN01000174.1:39657-77200 GCA_002309585.1 Verrucomicrobia bacterium UBA1211 | reverse complement strand
ATCGGGTCGCGGCGGACCTTGCCGACATCGTTCGAGATGATGGCGGCGGTGATCTCGGAACCGGCGGCGGAACCCATGAAGACGCCGTGCGTCCAGTCCTTCGCCTGGTTGACCAGCGGGATGGTGCTCGGGCGGCGTCCGCCGAAGAGGATCGCGTCGATCGGCACGCCGGCGGCCTTACCCTCGTAGATACCCTCGAAGCCGTCCTTGTCGAGCACGGGGCAGTTGATCGCAGGCGCGGTGAAGCGGCTGTTCTTGTGCGCCGCCACATAACCCATCGCCTTGACCTCGGCCTTGGTCATGCCCGGTTTCGGACCCATGCGCTTCGGATCGTCCACGCAACGGTAGCAGGGGTTGCCCTTCCAGTCCACGCCCTGTTCCGGCGCGTCGATGCCCATGTCTTCCCACCAGATGTCGCCATCCGGGGTCAACACGACGTTCGTGAAGATCGTGCCCTTGGTGCAGCTGAGCAGCGCGTTCGGATTGGAGTCCTTGCTGGTGCCCGGCGCGACGCCAAAGAAACCGTTCTCGGGGTTGATGGCATAGAGACGGCCATCCGCACCCGGCTTCAGCCACGCAATATCGTCACCGATCGTCTCCAGCTTCCAGCCGGGGAGTTTCGGGAGCATCATGGCGAGGTTGGTCTTGCCGCAGGCGCTCGGGAAGGCGGCCGTAACGTGGTACTGCTTCTTCTCAGGCGAGGTGAGCGTGAGGATGAGCATGTGCTCGGCCATCCAGCCCTCGTCCTTCGCGAGCTTGGAGGCGATGCGNNGCACTTCTTGCCGAGGAGGGCGTTTCCGCCGTAACCCGAACCGAAGGACCAGATCTCGCGGTCTTCCGGGAACTGGGTGATGTATTTGTCCTCAATGTTCTTCGCGCACGGCCACGCGACATCCTTCTGGCCCTTCTTCAGCGGCGCGCCGACCGAGTGGATGCAGGGGATGAAGGTCCCGTCTTTACCGAGCTGCTTCAGCACTTTCGTACCGACGCGGGTCATGATGTCCATGTTCACGACAACGTACGGGGAGTCGGTGATCTCGATGCCGTACTGGGTGATGGGGTTGCCGATCGGGCCCATCGCGAACGGGATGACGTACATCGTCCGCCCGGCCATGCAACCGGTGTAAGCCTTCGTCATCTTCGCCTTCATCTCGACCGGATCCATCCAGTGGTTCGTCGGGCCGGCGTCGATTTCTTTCTTCGAGCAGATGAAGGTACGGCCTTCAACGCGCGCCACGTCAGATTCGTGCGAGCGGGCCAGATAGCAGTCCGGACGGGTCTTGCTGTTCAGTTTGACGAACTGGCCTTTTGCGACCATCTCTTCGCAAATGCTCTTGTGCTGCTTGGCGGAACCATCGCACCAGACGATGTTTGCCGGTTTGCAGATGTCGAACCAGCGCTGGACCCAATCGATGACTTTCTGGTTCTGGGTGGGGCACTCGACGCCTCCGATCTGAACGGTGATCTTGGCGGTTTTCGCGGCCGGTTTCACAGCACACTTCGCACTCTTCTTGCAACAAGGCATTTTGACAACTCCATGATGTTTATAGGGTTCTCATTCCCGAACCTGCGTCACGCACAGACATGACAATCCGGAAAAAACAGTTTTATAGATTACCGTTTTTGGTGTAACGGCGCAAGCCCTAACCGTTCCACGGGAAAACGCGATTGATTGTGCCACTCGACCGATCGGTTCCCGTCGGTTTCGCTCCGGATCATGTTTGCGGCTTGCGCCGAGACGGCCAATCCCGTACAATGGGGTTCATGAAATCAAGGCGGGATGCGATTTTTGTTGTGGCGCAATGGCTGGCGACCGGGATGTTTCCAGAGCGAATGATTCCTGACGGGCCGGACCATGCGTTTGTGACGGATTTGGTTTATACGACGGTGCGGCACTACCGGATGCTGGATTGGGTGGTGCGTCAGCTGGTGCAGAAGATGCCGAAGGGTGAGGCGCAGGCCGCGTTGCTGGTCGGTGCCTGCCAGGTACTGCTGATGCCGGATGTCGCCAATTACGCGGCGGTGAATGAGACGGTCGAGGCCGCCAAGCAGACCCATGCGGTTACGGCGAAACTGGTGAATGCGGTGCTGCGCACGTTGCTCCGGAAGAAAGAGACGCTGTTGGCGGATCTGGCGAAGACCTCGATCGGGATCCGTTTCTCGCATCCCGACGCGCTGGTGACCCGATGGATCGAGCGGTTCGGGGTTGACGAGACGGTCGCGCTCTGCAAGTGGGACAACTCCCCGGCGGATGTTTATCTGGCCTATCCGCCCGGCGCGCCGGAGCCGTTCGTCAAGGCGCCTGCCGGGAAGCGGATTGAAACGTTGCCGGGTTATGCGGAGGGCGGTTTCATCGTTCAGGATCCCGCGACGGCGGGAGCCGTGCGCCTAATGGATGTCAAGCCGGGCATGAAAGTGCTGGATGCGGGCGCGGCGCCCGGCGGCAAGACGATCCAATTGGCGTGGCGGATGGGACAACCCGAAGCGGGTAGCGGGCAGGCGTTGGTGGCGGTCGATCTGTATGAGGACCGGCTGGCAACGCTTCGGGCCAATCTCAAACGGGTGAGGCAGGAGTGGGTGACGGTCCGCCAGGTTGACCTGACCGGCGATCTGAATGCGGCGTTGGGTGCGCTGGGGCCGTTCGACCGGATCCTTTTCGATGCGCCCTGTTCGAATACGGGCGTGTTGCGCCGTCGTCCCGACGCGCGGTGGCGGTGGACGACCAAGCGGATGAAACGTTTGGCGGAGACGCAATACGCGATCTTGGAAAAGCTCGCCGGGTTGGTGGCTCCCAACGGGAAGCTGGTCTATTCGACATGCAGTTTGGAACATGATGAGAACCGCCGGCAGATCACCTTGTTTAGGAAGGCTCATCCCGAATGGGTCTGCTCGGGTGTCGAGGAGCGTATTCCTTCCCGGTCGGGTACGGATGGCGCGTTTGCGTGTGTTTTGGAGAGAAGTTAAGGTATAGCAAGTAGGAGAGAAGAGAAATGGAACTGTCGCTGTTGATTCATCAGTTTGGTTTGCCGGGACGTCTGGTGACGATCAATCCGCTGGGAAGCGGGAATGTGAACGATACCTATCTGGCGATTTTCAGGAATACGTATGACGAGAAACAGGTGATTCTGCAGCGGATCAACAAAAACGTCTTCCCACAGCCGGAAGTGATAATGCGGAACCTGCATCGGATCGCCAACCATGCCCATCCCAAACTGGAGCAAGAGGCGGACGCGACCGACCGGGTGTGGCAGTTGCCGAAGATTGTCCAGACCCACGATGGCAAAGACTATTTCAGGGACGAGGATGGCGATGTGTGGCGGGTCATCACCAAGATCGCTTCCGCGACGGCCTTTAACGAGGCGCAGGGTAATGAGCACGCGATGGAGTGCGGTGCGGTTTTAGGCCATTTCCATTGGCTGCTCTCCGATCTGCCGCCCGACCAGATGGCCGATCCGCTGCCGGGATTCCATATTACGCCGCAGTATCTCGCGAAGTATGACCAGACGCTGCAAACGGTGCCGAAGGCGAAGGACAGGCTGAACGCTTCGATGGAGGCCCGCCGGATGGCGAGTTTCATTGAGGAGCGTCGCGGGTTCGCGTCGGTTCTCCAGGATGCGCTCAATCGGGGAGAACTCTCGCTCAGGATGATGCATGGTGATCCGAAGGTCAACAACATCATGATCGATGACTTCACCGGGAAGGGAACGGCGATGATCGACCTGGATACCGTCAGCCCCGGCCTAATCCATTATGATTTCGGTGACGCGCTCCGCTCCATCTGTAACCATGCGGGCGAAGAGGAGTCCAACCTGAGCCATGTCGTTTTCGATCTGGATCTCTGCGAGGCGTTCTGCAAGGGCTATGTCTCCCATGCGCGGGATTTCCTCTCGGAGGCGGACCGTTATTATCTGTATGACGCCATCCGGCTGATCACCTTCGAGCTCGGCATGCGCTTCTTCCAGGATTATCTGGCCGGCAGCGTCTATTTCAAGATCCGTCATCCCGAGCAGAACCTCAACCGGGCGCGCGTCCAGTTCCGCCTCTGCGAATCGATCGAGTCGCGTGAACGGATGATCCGCGATCTGCTGGCGAAACTGTAATGCCCTCAATCGGCGGGACGCGATTTTGTGCGTCCCGCCGGTTCCCGAATGGCGGTGCGTACGGGGAGGTTACTCGCCTTTCTGTCCGATGGCGGCGTTTACCTTCTCGTTTCCCGCGATGACCTTCTGCCGGAGCCCCTCTTTGTAGACGTGGAACTTTTCTCGCAGGTCAGCGTCCGCCGTTCCGAGGATCTGGACGGCCAAAAGGGCCGCATTGACCGGTCCGGCGCTGCCGAGCGTGACCGTTGCGACGGGGATGCCCGACGGCATCTGGAGGGTCGCGTAAAGTGCATCCAACCCGTTCAGCGCGCCGCCCGCTACCGGAATGCCGATGACGGGAAGCACCGTGTGACCGGCGATCACGCCGCCCAGGTGCGCCGCGCCACCCGCCGCCGCGATAATCACTTTGATGCCGCGCGACTCTGCGGTCCGCGCGTAGTCACATGCCAGATCCGGTGTCCGGTGGGCGGAGATCACCCGGACTTCAAACGGGACCCCAAACGTCTTCAGCGTGTCGGTGGCCTTCTGCACCAGGGGCCAATCCGAATCGCTTCCCATCACAATGCCGACAATCGGTTCACTCATCATGCCACACTCCTCGTTGTTTCGATGCGGCGGATTATACCATGTGCCGGGAAATAAAACGAGGCGCGTTGAACGATAATCGCGAATTATTTTGGCGTTTCACAATCCAACACTCAACGCCTAACGCCCGTTGAGTCTGTCATGGCCTTCATCTTGCGATCTTCCAGCAGAGCCAGGCGGAGAGTGTCTTGGCGTCGAATATCGTGCCGTCGCGGATGGCGTCCTCGACTTCCGTTTCGGAAAGGATGACGGGATAGACATTCTCGTCCGGATCTTGGTCTTGGGCATGTGCGGCTTCCGAGAGTTCCGCAAAGTAGAGGTGGATACGTTCCTCGCAGTAGCCGGGCGTGCAGATGATGGTGGTGAGAAATCGGATGTCCGTCACCTCGTAACCCGTCTCCTCGGCCGTCTCGCGCCGCGCCCCCTCGATCGGGTCTTCATCCGGCTCGAGCCCACCCGCGATGACCTCGATCAGCGCCTCCTCCGCCGCTTTGCGGTACTGCTTTACGAAGACGAACTTCCCATCTGGACGTCGGGCGAGAATCGCCACCGCGTTTCCGTGGCGGATCACCTCGCGTTTCGCCTTGCGGCCATCCGGCAGTTCGATGTCGAGAAGGTCAACGCTGATGATTTTTCCGGTGTACTTGCGCTCGCTCGCGAGCGTCTTTTCGGTAAGGTTAAGGTCTGTCATGGTTTTTCACCTCGATAACGGTTAACTCCTGCGACACCCCTGCTCCGTCAAGGATGGCACCGTTGTTTTCATCAACGGAAAACAGTTTAGCCCATTTCGATTAGGGTCGCAAGGTTTCGCTTCCAATCACTCTCTGTTCACATGTCGTCGGTTCCTTCAGGTGTTCGTTTGTGACTTGTGGAAGAGGGCAGATAGGCGGTCAGTTCCTGATGGCGATGAGCTGCAACGGCTTCAACGTCTTGAAGGAGAGGATGCCGTCCGCGACAGGCCGGGTCTCGCCATACGCCGGGAACGCGACTATTCCGTTCGCTCCGGGTATCTTTACCGTGACGTCGTGTTTCTCCCGCCAGCCGATGTGGATGAGCGCGTAATACTTCGCTTTGACGCCATACGTTGAGCAGTCGATCTCCCGAAGCACCACTTCTGGGTCGGAACATGCGCCTTTCACAACCGTCGAGGGCAGCGCGGGCAGAGCGAGAAAGTTCCGGTTGAACTCCCTGACCGGACCGGGGAATCCGCGTGTGTAGTTGGAGCCCATCAAGTAGCCCAGATTCACGGGGTCCCCGTTCGCCATCGCATTGATCTCCGAGAGCATGCAGGCGCGGTCCGCCCGTTCCCAGTCCGCCATTGCGTAGCCGAGGACGTGGTTGTCCTTTCCGTCATCAAGCGTACCTTCGTTCAGATCATAGTGCCGGATGATCGTGTCGGTGCCGTTGCCATTGCGGAAGACGGCGAAGCAGTTCGGATCGGTCACAGTGAAGAGCGCATGGAACGGAAGCGCGATCCACACGTTCGTGAGATTCACGTAGTGCTCGGGATCGCATGCCGGTGAGGCGTGTTGCCACTCCCACGGCCCCCAGGTTCCGGCAGGCGTCGTGAGCGACTTGAGGAAGAGATGATTTCCGGCGATTTCCGGCGCGTTGAGGTCGGTGAAGGTCTTGCCCGGCAACCGCTTCTGCCAACCGGCCAAATCGTCCGTCACCATCCCTTTGGCGTCCGCGAGGGAGTAACCTGCCTCCGAATCGTCATTCTCGAGGATGGCGATGGCGTTCTTTACGCCGTTCTCTTCAAGGTAGCGGCGAATCTCGTCCATGAATTTCGCACGCCGTTTGCCATACCACGCAATATACCGGCCGTAGAGCGCCTTGTCCGCTTTGAGTTCGGCCCGCGAGACATCCTTCCCGCCGTTCTCTTCCCGCGCGAAACGTTCGCGCGTCTTGTCGGCGAAGCTGATCGCCCACTGCCCGGGGCGCGGCCGCATCAGCGCTCCGACGAATGCTCCCTTTACGACCTGTTCCCTAAAGCGGAGAATTGTCCCCTCCAAAACGTACTTGAGTTCATCCAGCGTATCGGGGTCCGTGATATCGACGCGGAGCTTGCCCTCGGACCACCAGATGTGCGTGTAATTCGCGCCACGCGATTCGCGGTCCGGCTTGTTGTCCATGTCAAGCGGCTCGGCACGTTTCTGAGGCCCGAGCGCGACCGCGGGGTCGCCCGCCGCCCCGCCGTACTCGTAGTAGGGGAGAATGTCGAAGCCGTATGTGTCAGCGGCGAGCGGCACAACCTTCGTCCAGAGGTTGGCATAGTGCGCGTCGCTGCCCCACATCCACTTCCATGACTTGCCGCCCGGCTGACCGTGTTTCCAATGGCAGTCCCAGTGCTGGTTATGTCCGAACTCCAGCAAATCCTTACAGTAGGTGTTCTGCCCGAAGAACTTCATCGCGCGGAACTTCTGCTCGATCCAGTCAAGACCGCCGTTTCCGGGACAGAGACCGTCCTTGGCCATCACGCCGTCGCTCATCTCCTCGCGCCAGAAGACGTGCCGACGCGGAAGCGGCGCGGGCGGGAGGTTGAGTTTGACCCATGACGCCTTTTCGTCAAGGATCTCGCACAGGATGATTTTCGACACCGCGACACCGGCCGAACCGGGGTTCCACTCCCGGCGGTACTGCCCGACCGCGAGGTCAAAGCCGTCTGTCGCGATATCAAGCCGGTATTTCACACCCGCCTTTTCGGCGTCCTCTTTCTTGAGGTCTTGGAGGTTGGAGGCCTTCTCGCCGAGGAACGTTAATGACGTCCATCGCTGGTACTGGCCGCTCTGCGGGATCTTGAGCGATTCGGGTTTGTGGCTGACGATGGGGCCCTCGTAGGCGTTTCCGGTCGCGGAGCCGGTGTAAAAAGAGCGACGGGATTCGTTCCCGTAGTTCCGCACGAAGAAGGAGCGCGGCTCGTCATCCGGATACTCAATCACAACAACGTAGGCACCGTTCGGTTTGAGCCCCTTTCCCTCGCCGAGGCGCCAGGCGAGGTAGGACGGTCTCCCATCCTGTACCCTGAGCACACGGCAAGGCCCTCCGAGAACCGTCTCAACGCGGCTTTCCCCCTTGGGGTAGTCCACGAAACGGTGGTCGGCCTTCGTGCAGTCAATCTCATCGACAACCCTAACATCTCCGAACGGCGGCAGACTCATCGCCGCCGCCGCAATCGCCAGCGCAATACCCATCGTCATCCTCCTCAAAAATCAGACAATCTTCTTCCGCGATTATGTGGTCTGTTATCCTGCCGATCTGCGGCCTAGGTCGGCGAAGGCCCTGTGGTCCGGTGGAACATCCAGCCCCTGCCCTCCAGACCACAACGTGCGGGGGAAGTTTATCAATAGTCTCTTCCCCCTTTCCTTTTAACTTCGATTACACGCATGAGATATTGATTCTGCCTTAAAGGTAGTCTTTCCGAATGGGAATAATGTATCAAATCCCAACTTCTCCCGCAACCGCTCGGTGGGAATCCAGCCCAGACGGGAAGCTATATCCTTTTCCGAACGGCGGGATCGGTCAGTTCGGGGATCGCACCGCTGGCGACCATCCAGAAGTAGAGGCTGGCCACGCTGCCGCAGGGTGAGAGACGGCGGCGGTACTTCTCGAAGAGCGCCCTGGAGATCGTGCGGTGGCGGTAGATCATCCGCATGCCGCGATGGATACCGAGGTCACCATAACTCAACACGTCAGGACGCTGCAAGGTGAAGAGCAGGAGCATTTCCGCTGTCCACACCCCGATGCCGCGCAGGGAAGAGAGCGCGGCGATGACTTCCGCATCCGGCATCTTGGTCACGGCGGCGAGGTCGAATTCGCCGGAGACGATTTTGGCGGCGAAGTCCTTGATGTATTCGGTCTTACGCGAAGAGACGCCGCATGCGCGAAAGGTCTGCTCTTCCGTCTTCGCGACGATTTCCGGAGTGATCTCGCCAAGCGCCTCTCCGATCCGTGCGAGAATCGATTCGGCCGCTTTGCCGGAAATCTGCTGTGCGACAATGTTTTGAACGACCGCCGAAAAGAGATCCGGCTCGACCGTCCAGGAGATATGTCCGATACGGTCGATGATCTCCCCAAGCCGCCTGTCGCGCGATTTGAGGTAGTCGATCTCCTTCTTGCCGTACTTAAAGTTCATGATGCTCATCACCCGTTGTTCTTGTGGTCACAGTCGACGAGGGCGGATAGGTCGGGTCGGTCAAGGCAATCACAGGACAACCAAGCCCGAAGCAGGAATCGAATCCGCCTGCCATCTTATTTCAACTTGAACCCGGTTCCGACGAACTGGGCGATGTCGCGCCCCGCCTCATCGGTGACATCGACGATCACAATGCATGAATGGCGGCCGTCCTTCCTGTAGCGGGCTGTCGCGATGAGCCGTTCGCCTTTTGACGCTGAAAGGTAGTTGATGGAGACCTGCTGGGCCACCGCAATTCTTTCGCGGTCATTCGTGAGCGCGGCAAAAGCGAAATCCGCGAGGGTGAATATGACACCCCCCATGATCCCGCCGATGGCATTTCTGTGCCTGGCTGAAAGGATCACCGAGGTTACGGCATGCTCGCCGTCCAGCTCGTCAAGCGTCATTCCGTTTTCGGTGGCGAATCGGTCGTCGGAGAAGAAGGCGCGAGCCTCGTCTAGGGTCTTGAACATTTCGTTTCCCCCGCCACTCCCTCGCCGATGCAACACCCGTCGCCCGGCCAAGGCTGGCAATGCTTTTTGTAATCATGACAATTTAGCGCATTCTGAGTGGGGGCGCAAGGGGGATTTCGACATGGGCACGAACGCGTTGCCACGCAAGATAACGAACGCATACGGAGGCGTGAAACGGGACGGTGACGGAATCGCTGACCGATCATGGTTTCGACGTCGTGGCCTTGAAGAGCCAGGTCGCAGGTCCGTCGGCCTGCAGCGTCACTTCGTTCGTGTTGAATACCTCGCCGGTGTAGAGTTCCTGGACCTTCCGCACGTTCGTCGGCAAATGGATCACATGTTCTCCCGCCGTTCCCGTATGGAACATAAAGATGTCACCGTGACGGCGGAAGTAGTTCCCCGGCACCGTATAGAACCAGGCACCCGCCTCGCCTAGGACCGCCTTGTATCGTTCGGCAGAGTTTGGCATCTGGGGCACGATGATGCTGCGCGATCCACCCCCAAGCGTTTTCACGTAGAAGATAAAGTCCGGTATGGATTTCCGGGTTGCAGCGGTATCGCCGCATTGGATGTTCGACCGCCGCGCGACGCCGGTGGCGGTCACGCCGGTGAGCGCGGACATCGCGGCATTGTCAAAGCCGGTGTCGGTCACTCCACCCGCGGGACCGATCCAGACCGCCGTCATGCCCGGCTTACGCGTCTGCGCACGAAGTGCCGCGCGTTCCGCGTCTGTCAGGTAGAAGGCGTTAAGGAAAAGGACGATCGTGTAGTTGCGCGGATTGGCGATGTAATCCTCGAGGGAAAGAAGGTCGAACGCCGTACCCGTACGGTTCAAATAGCGGAGAGACGTCTGATAGAGGTTCCAGGTAAAGTACGAACATTTCCCACCGTCGCGACGCAGGCATTCCCGTGCGCTGAACACCACCGCGATGCTGTTGCCGGATTCGGGCGCTGGTTCTCCCGCCGCCGCAAGCGCCGCCTTCGACTCTGCGATCGCCTTGAAGACGGCCGGATCGTCAAAAGCGTGCGGACGCCGTCCGGAACGGGTCAACGGATCGTTGAGTTGGAGGCCGGTGCCGTCGAAAAACGGGTTGAGCCAGTTACGCCGCATGACCATCTCTGTCTCCTGGGGCGTTTCCGTAGCCAGGGATTGTCCGTCGTTTTTGCTCTGGAGCCAGTTCCGGATGTGGTGGAAACGGCTGTCGTCCTCTAGGAACGAAAGTTTGCCGTAGCGGCGGAAGAGTGACGGAATCGTCCGCGCCACATAGCTGCCGCCGGCACGGCGGGATTCCCTGCTGTATTGCGGCGGATTCGAAAGGAAATCGATGTTCGGACTCGCCAGTACCTTGTCGAGAAGACCATTCGCCCCTTCCGGCGGATGGTCGGCATAGACGTATCCGTAGTATGCACCGATCAGCCGTCCCGGCATGCTCTGTCGCGCCTTGGCTGCCATGGCGAGCATGAGATCGGCCATCGTGTTCGCGAGGCAGTCGTAATAATCGAGTACGAGTTGGTCCTCGGCCGGATCCAGCAGATCGCCGTTCAGACCCGGTTTAGAGGTATCCGCGTTTTCATGCCGGCGCATCGCGATCGTCGGAATCCGGGCGTTGGCGATACCACGCTTCGCTTGCATGTAGGCGCTAAACTTCTCCTGCATGCGGAGCCCCGTGTCGGGCGCCTCGTACATTCCGAAAGCGTGCCATTCGCTGTAGGTGCCGTAACTCAGGCGAAACCCGATCAGCCGTTTCCTCCACGGCTGGGCGTTGACATAGTCGCCGAGTTCGCCGATCACGTCGAGTGCCACCGCGCGGAACCGATCGCTTGCGGGCGAGGGACGCACCACGCGTTCCCGGAATTCGTCCGAGGCGTTCGGGTCCGCCGCCCCGGTTGCGTAGCCGACCTGCTCGTCGGGATGGTCCTTCGCCCATTGGCGCATGATGAACCGGGGCGAGAGGATCACATAAGCGTTCGGGTCGAGCCGCAGAAGGCGCCAAACTGCGGTACCGATGGTGGAGAAATCGCAGGGGACGCCTTCGCCCTTGTACAGATCGTCGACGAAGAAATTGAGCTGGACGATCTTGAATCCCACCTGCGAGCAGTTGACGATCGCTCGTTCGTTATAGGGGTCGCCAACCCTACATATATTCACAAGAGGGTCCATGAGATGTCCGTTGAGCTCAATGAACGGACGGTGACCTCGATATACGACACGCGCGACGGGATCCGGCTCCCGCTCAAGTTGCGCCACCAACGCGTTCCCAGATGATGTCTCTTCCCCTTCGCCGCGCGCGATCCCGTATACGCCGGAAAGCGCCATGGCGGCCACACAAACGGCAATTGGACTTTTCATATTCATTTCTTACATGATTCCGGTTTACGGGAAACAATACTCACGTGCGACAGTTTCGGTGTCGGCATGGGCGCTGAAGGGGCCGGGCCGCACGGGCCGGGGCGCCGTTTCAAGACGCGGTTTCAGGGCGAGCCAGTCGCTGCCCGGGAAGACGGGATCCTTTTCCAAGCGGATATCGGCGTCCGTGAGGAAGGGACAGATCGCGTCCACCCAGAGGATGGCCTTGAAAACCTCTTCGTCACCGCCCTTCACGCCATGGTGCGGGATTTCGCCCGAAAGCATCTTGACGAGGCGCGAGTTGTACGAGAGGCGGGTCATCGGTTCGAACGTGGCGTATGCCGCCGCCGCCGTGGTGGGGAAATTCTCCACCTTAATGGTACCGGCGAGGTCATAACCCGGCGGCGGAGACTTCGGATCGATCGTCGGCCACCCCTCCTTCACCACGCCCGCCCAAAAGCCGGGAAATGCGTCGCGTACACCCCACCCGGGCCAGCCGACGATTTGCATGTACGGACGCCACCCGTTCTCCGTCAGGTCGAAGGTCGTACGTCCCTTTCCCGTCCCGGTATGGCAGGCGTAGCAACGCCGCTGAAAAATCGGCACGATGTCCCGTTTGTAACCGATGGCGACACCCGTGCGCGCATCGGACGGCGCCCATGGCGCGGGTTGGATCGTGTCAGGCATTCGGAACGCGCCACGGTTGGCCGGAAGCGCCGCTGCCGAAACGCCTGACGTCCGCTCGTGGCAACCCGTACAACCGCGCGTTTCACCTGGCTGGAGGTTCGTGAAACTGCGCATCGTCTGGAGTGCGCGGTGCCGCTCGTCGAGCGCCTGGAAATGGAGTGCGAGTCCGCTCGGTGCGCGGAACCACACGGAACCGTCCGCGTGGACGGGCACCTCGCCCAGATAGCGTTTCACGCCGTCCGTCTGCACGCCGCTCACCACCGGTCCTGTCGAGAGTGCCGGACGATGGTCCCAGTACGTGTAGGTCTTCTGTTCAAGATACCACACACGCAGGTATTTAATCTTACCCTTCATCTTTTCGGGCACGCCCTCATGGATGTCCGGCGAGTAGATGGTGCCGTCGGCCGGAGCCAGCCGTTCCTCGCGGGAAGGCAGCGTCACGCGGTCGGCCACGACGGGCGGGCGCGGCCGGGGTTGGAGCGGTATGAAGTGAAAGATGTTGTTCACCCCCTCGTAGACCAGCTCGCGGTTGCCGTCCGTGTCCATGAGGTAGAGTGCGAACTTTCCGTTGCGGCGGATTGAAACGAGGAAGTCCTTTTCGGAAAGCGGCCACGGACTCATGTAGGCGTCCCACTTCCCGTAAGCGCGGTAGGCGGATGACTCACCGGGATCCTGCGGTCCGTTGCCGCTCTCCGGCCATGCCAGTTCGCGCGTCACCTTCGCGAGGCCCTTCGGGAAATTGGAGCCGGCGTCCGGATCTACAATGCCGATCGCACCGGAGAACCAGTTGTGGTGGGCCGAACCGGTGAACATCACCCGGGAACTGCCGGGAATCGCCCGCGCGTCCTTGAGCACGTCCGGCCATACGCTCTGGTTACCCCAGAATGTGTTGGCCTGTGTGCCGTTCGGGTTGACGGTCCAGAGCGACTGCGCGCGCCAGAGCGGCTTGTCCGTGTATTCCCAGCGCGTGTAGACGATCCGTCCATCGTTCAAGACGGACGGCAGATAGTCCGGTTCGTTGTTCGCGGAGATGAAGTAGAGGTCATCCTCGCCGAACGTGCCGCGCATGAGGACATAGGCGTTTGTGGGCGGCATGCAACGCACGTAGGTGTGGCCGCGGGTGGAGGTGAAGACGTAGTGCCGATCGTCGGGGAGGTAGATCGGGTCGAGGTCATCGAAAATGCCGCTTGTCAACTGGCGGCAATTCGTGCCGTCGGCGTTCATCTCGTAGAGGTGGAACGTTTTCTCATTGTGCGGCTTGAAGCAGAAGAGGATGCGGGTGCCGTCATACGAGACATCCGGCCGCCAGAACGATCCGGCGAACGGCTCGTGGGGCGCGAGGCGCGTCACGCGGCCGTCCGGACGCAGTCCGTCGAGCGCGAGCAGCTGTCCGCCCGGCACGCCCATGTAACCGAGCCGGTGGCGCGTCTCGTGCGCCCATTCGTTGCCCTCTGGATAGGGGGAGTCGAGTACCAGCAGACGCTTGATGGCGCGGGCGAGCGGATTGCCGAACATCACCTCACGCTTCACGCGCCGTACGGACAGGTATGCGGCCGTTTTCTCCTCCGGTGTCCGCGCCCGTGCCACCGCCGCGCGAAGAGCGGGCGTAATGGCGGATACATCCGCCTTGAGCCGGCGGATCAGCGCTTCGGTTCGCGCCAGCTCGTCCACCGGGTCGAACCGGCCGTCCGCCTGCCGCAGCCAATCGGCCTCGATGGCGACCTCCGCCTCGGTGCGGGTAAGGTGTCGTGGCGCGGGTGTGACGGGCGGATGGTACGGCGCCACCCGCTCGCGCGCCGGTCGCTCCGGTACCGCCGGCCAGTCGGCAGATGCCGCCGCGATAAGCTGTTCGCGCGTGGCCGCCTCCAGTCCCTGCGGAAACAGCTTCGCCCAGAACGCATCGAACGCCTCATCACGCGCCCGTTCCACCGCCGTCATGCGTTCGCGCTGCTCCGGCGTGAGCGGTCGGTACTCGCATATCGCGTCCCGGCGTGCCGCCAGGCTTGCGCGAAGCTCCGTCTCGTTGAATGCCGTCCCGTATGCCGCGCACTGCTCTGAGAAGAGATGCAGCACCTCGCCCGCCGTCATCGCGCGCGCCTCGATGGCGAGCGCGGCGATCTCGCCCGTGAAGAACTCTCCCATCCCGCTCGACGATCCCACGAATCCCGGCACGCCGCGTGCGACGATGGCCCGTCCTCCCGGCAGGGGTACGGCCATCCGTTCCACCCCGTCGAGCCACACGCGCATCATGCCCTTATTCAGCGATGCCACGGCGAAGTGCCACTTGCCGTCCGCCGCCGCCGATGGGTCGATCAACCCGTCACACTCTACATAACTCGTTCCGTGCAGGCCGAGCGACAAGATCTGCCCGTTCTCCTGGAAGGAAAAGAGCACACGCCCGGTGTCGGACTCCAGACGGAAGATTTCGTTGTAGCGGTCGAAGGCGGATGGCTTCACCCACGCGGAGATCGTGAGCACGTCCATCGTTTCCGGCAACGTGTCCGGCGGCATCTGAGGGCCGCGGCGCGTCGCATCGAGTGCCCAGCGCGCGGGCGGCGGCAGCCGCCACAGCGCGTTTGTCCTCCTGTTTCCTTCCACGGTCACGCCGTTTACGGACAGGACCACCGCAAGGACGATGCACCCGATTGTTCGCGTGTTCATTTATTTCGCCAGTTCGGCTTCAATAGCAGCCTCGATATCGGTGAGCGGCGCGGTCGGCTCGAAACGACGGACAATGCGCCCGTCTTTGCCGATCAGGAACTTGGTGAAGTTCCATTTGATATCGGGTTTCTTCGCATAGTCAGGGTCGGCCTTACCGAGCATGTTCTCCAGAATCGGCGCAAGCTTACCGTCCTGCGGGAACCCCGCGAACGTTGTGTTGGCGACGAGAAAGCGAAAGAGCGGCGCGGCGTTATCGCCGTTCACCTCGACTTTGGCGAACTGAGGGAAATCGGTTTTGTAGTTGAGGACGCAGAAAGTGTGGATTTCTTCTTCGGTACCGGGGGCCTGCTGGCCGAACTGGTTGCACGGGAAGTCCAGCAACTCGAAACCGCGACCCTTGAGCCGCGCGTACATCGCCTCCAATCCCTCGTATTGCGGCGTGAATCCGCAGCGTGTCGCCGTGTTGACGACCAGCAGTACCTTGCCCGCATAGTCCTTGAGTGAGACCATGCCGCCGGCACGATCTTTTACGGTGAATTGATGGATTGAGTCATTCATTGCCTTGTCTCCCTTCGTTGGAATTACGGGGTTCTTTGTCTCTGTCAAAGTGGCGGAATAGGTGAAGAGGGCGGCGAAAGCCATCGCCAACACCATTCCTCCGATAAGCGGTTTGTTCATTGTCGATCTCCCTTCTTGTGTTTGTCGCTACAGTGCCAACGATTTTGGAACCAATCGCCTCCTCAACGGCTCATCCGGGATACTCGGGCCCACTGGCAACTATCCAGTGCAACACTCGTTACATTGCCAATGCCGACCGTACTGTCTTGTGAACAAAAGAAAGTTTAGTGGATTTCGATGCGTGGCGCAATGGGAATTTCGGGTAAGGAAGAAGAGCGCCGCCACTTATCGGTTTTCATGGCGTAGACGTAATCGTCCATAAAATAACCGCTCCCGATATCGTTCTTCTCAGAGCGGATTACTTTGAATCCGAGTCGTTCATAGATCCGTATCGAGTCATTGTTCTTGTTGACATTCAATTCGACCGAGTTGAGCGAAGCTTCCCGTGCCTTGCTCATGACGAAATCGACCATCAGCCGGGAATAACCCTTGCCACGCTCGGTTTTCAGCAGATACAGTTTGCTGAGATACAGGCGATTTCCCTTTGGGAAGAACGCGAGGAATCCTATATTCCGCCCGGCCGCCTGGACGAAAAAGTAGTGGGAGCCATTCTCCAATTGGCGACGGATCCCGTCGACCGAGTGGAACAGTTCAAGCATATAGTCATTCTGCGCCTTGCCGATGATCGGATCGTAGTGTTCACGAACGATGCCTGTGGCCAACGAAGACATTTCCGAAATGCCGATCCCGTCTTTCGGTTCCAGTTTTCTAAACGTGATCGGCATTCTCTGTCGCCAGTGCGCGTCAGGGGGCTTACCGTTCATATACGATCTCCCATTTCTCACGGCATTGGTGCTTGGTTTCACCTTGTCTGCTCGCCAAGTGTCTTCGCCGCGGTGACAAATGGGGTTCCTTTGACCACGCCGCACTCATACACGCCATCGGCGCAGACCATACCGGCCTCTTCACTGCCTTCACAGCAGTCGAGGAATCCGCGCAGCGCGGCAAGCGGACCGTCGAACTTCGCACGGTCGGTGTCGGCCATCGTGAGGAGGTAGTAGAATTGTTTGTTCGCCAGTTTCGGATAGATGACCACCGTGCGGTCGATCAGCGCCTTAAGCTGTGCGCAGATCGAATAGAAATAGACGGGTGAGGCGAGAACGATCACATCCGCCGCCATCATCTTGTCGATAACATCCTGCGCATCGTCCTGGATCGCGCATTTACCCGTCTTCTGGCAGGCGTAACAGCCGGTACAGTATCCGATCTTCATGTCGGCGATCCGTATCTTCCCGACTTCGTTTCCAGCCTCCTTCGCGCCCTCCGCGAACGCATCGCAGAGGATGTCCGAGTTCCCTCCCTTACGCGGCGAGGATGAGATGATCAACACGTTCTTGCTCATGTTTGAGTTCCTTTCGTTCGTGCGCGAAATGGCCTTATGCCAGTTCGTGTCATGGCGTCACATCAGTTTCTTTCCGACAGAGAATGCCTCCGCCACGGTCTCGCCCATGAGACGGTAACGATGCTGGCAGGTGTCGAAGCAGAGGGGCCTCATCTTGTCGGCATCGGGCTTGCCGTCCGTCATGGCCGACTCCTCGACCGCGCAGTTGAGAATCTTGCCGACCACGTTGCAGTTCTCTTCGTTCATCGAAACAAGCTTGCATTCGAGGGCAAGCGGCAGTTCGTTGATGATTGGGGCGTCAACAAACGCGCTCTTCGTGACGGTGAAGCCACTCTTTGCCACCTTGTCCGGTGACTTGTTACCGCTGACCAAGCCAAGGTAATCGCAGGAGGCGACCGTGTCCGCCGTGCCGAAGGCGACCGTGAACGCCTTTCGCGCGGCGATGTTCGCCCAGGTTTTATGCGAGGTGTCGATGCAGATCGTGATCTCGTCCTCCAGCGTGATGCCGCCCCAGGCGGCATTCATCACGTCCGGTGTTCCATCCTCCCCGTAGGTTCCGATCATCAAGACCGGCATCGGGAACATCCAGTTTTTGTTGCCGAGGTTCTTTTTCATTTCACCGTATCCCCTTTCATCAGTGCTTCGTAAATCGCCTTGTCGCCGGAAGAGAAACAACAGAACACAACTTCCATGTCACCGTGCGACATGAGAAAATTTCCCACCTCTTGGACAGCGATTTTGGCGGCGTCTCCAATCGGGTAGCCATAGACACCTGTCGAGATGCACGGAAACGCCACGGAATGGCAGCCGTTCTCCGCCGCGAGGAGAAGTGAATGGCGGTAGCAGTTCGCCAACTTCTCCGGTTCGCCGTGTTGCCCATCCCGATAAACCGGGCCGACGGTGTGAATGACGAACTTTGCCGGAAGCCTGAATCCCGGCGTTATCCGCGCCTCGCCCGTCGGACATCTTACGCCCGGCCGCGTCTCCGGTACCTTGAGGCAAGCCTCGTAGAGTTCGTGTCCGGCGGCGCGGTGGATCGCGCCGTCCACACCTCCGCCGCCCAGCATCATCTGATTGGCGGCGTTGACGATCGCGTCAACCTCAAGTTTGGTAATATCGCCCTGTACAATTCGGATCATTGATTGAGTCTCCATCCGAAGTCATTGTGGTAGATCATGTTACGGGTCATGCCCCCGTCGATGCAGATGTTCTCGCCCGTGATGAATCCCGCCTTGTCCGAGGCGAGGTAAAGCACCATGTTTGCGATGTCCATCGGGTTGCCGACACGCCCGGCGAAGTGCTGCGCGGCATCGGGGCCGTCGTACGTCTTGAACGATGTGTCAATCCATCCGGGTGAGATCGAGTTGACGCGGACACGGCCGGCGAAACTGGCGGCGAGCGCGTGGGTGAGCGCGGCGATTCCGCCCTTGGCCGCCGTGTAGCTCTCCGACTGCGGCTGGCTCATCCTGTCGCGGGAGGATGAGATGTTGATGATGGACGCCCCTTCGGCGAAATGGTCCTTGAAGAGTTTCGCGAGGTAGAACGGCGCGATGACGCCGACCGCCTGCGCGTAGGCGAATTCCTCGTATGAACAGGCGTCGATACCCTTGAAAAGCGGCATCGCGTTGTTGACGAGGACATCGATGTGCCCACTCTTCGCGATAACCTCCGCCGCGAACCGTTCAAGGACGGCCTTGTCCGCAAGGTTACCCACAAACCACGGCCCCTCCTTGATGTCAATTATGTGAACCGTCGCACCTTCGCGCTCAAAGCACTCCGCACAGCACTTGCCGATGCCCTGCGCGCCGCCCGTCACGACAGCCACTTTGTCTTTCATCACTCCGCCAGCTCCTTTCATCCACTGTTACGGTCTGCGTACGGCAAAGCCATTCGTACACACCTAATACCAAATCGCATCCTAAACTGCACTATTCGATGCTTGTTCTTCTCGCAAACTGCAATATACAGGCTGTACGACAGACGGTTTCAAACTGACAAGGGCCCTTTGTCACTGATAGTTCCGGATGCGCACGTCGATGGAGGTGTCGGCGAGAAGTTCGGCGACGCGCTTCACGGGCGTTTGGGAGTAGTGGTAGGGGAAAAGGACCTTGGGCTTGACCGTCCTTGCGGCTTTCGCGACCTGTTCCGGAGTCATCGTGTAGGGCTGGTTACAGGGCAGGAAAGCGACGTCGATGTCGTGCAGTTTGCCCATTTCGGGGATGTCCTCCGTATCGCCGGCGATATAGATGCTGAAGCCGTCCATTGTCAGCACATAGCCGTTGTCGCGTCCCTTGGGATGAAACCGCGTCCGTCCATCGGTCGTGTTGTAGGCGGGGACGGCGGCGAGGGAGATGCCGTTGGCGATGTTGCGGCTCTCGCCGTTCGTCATCGCCGTGCCGGAGCCCAACATCTTTTGGACGGCCGGATTGGCGATGACCTGCGTGCCGTCCTTCTTCAGCGTCTCAATCGCGGAACGGTCAAAGTGGTCGGAGTGCTCGTGTGTCACAAGGATGATGTCGGCCTTCGGAAACTTCGCGTAGTCGGTTGCGGGTTGGTATTTCGCGACGGGATCGACCTGGATTTCGAGTCCTTCGTATTGGATACGCAGGCTGGCGTGCTTGATCGCGGTTATCACGATCTCCTTGCCGCCCTTGGTTTTGAATGCGTCGGTTTGGAATTCCGCCGCTACGGAATTGACGGCGATGGATGTGGTCATGGCGATTGCCGTTAGGATTGTCGATTTCATGCTTGTTTCCTTTGTCGGGTTTAAAGAGACATCACGCAATTCCAATGAAACGATGCCATCATCGTAGATTATCGGGTTCGGCTTTGCAAGGTCAAACTGGACAAGAAGCTCCTTCTACAAACAGTACATTGAATTTGAGAACAACTCCACCATCTTGGGGCTTTGCCTCTATTCACTGTGTCCACCCCTTTTGGCGCGTAAAAATGGAACATTTTGGAGAGATTTACGGGTGAGGCGGCGGCAACGAGACAAAAAAACCACGCTTTGTGCGTGGTTAGAAGATGGTCGGGACGTCGGGATTCGAACCCGAGACCTTTTGCACCCCAAGCAAACGCGCTACCAGGCTGCGCTACGTCCCGAAAAGATGGTCGGACCACTGGGATTCGAACCCAGGACCCCAACATTAAAAGTGTCGTGCTCTACCAGCTGAGCTATGGTCCGATCGCCGTAAAAAGTGAGTGATAGTTAAGCATATTTTATAATCCGTGTCAATTGACCTTCACCAAAAATCTTCGTATAATGCAGGCAGTTTTTATGGAGGGTGTTGTCATGATGTCATTGTTGGAAAAGATTGCCGCCGATCCGACCGCGTTTTCGATGGATGTGGACCGTCTGGGCCCGTGCAAGATTGATTCGCCGATCCGGAGCAGGGATTTCATCGGGGACGATGAGCGGATCTTGATTACGGAGAATCTGCCGTTTTTGAAGGAGTTGACGGCGAAAATGGGGCAGGAACCCTCGTTTGAACGGGCTGGGCCGCGGCGGAAGATTTTCCATGATCCCGCATGGAGCCGGGTGGCGATCGTGACGGCGGGAGGACTGTGCCCGGGTTTGAACCATGTGATCAAGGCGCTGGTGGAGATCCTTTCCTTTGATTATAACATCCAGACGATTTACGGCATCCGGTACGGGTATGCCGGGCTGGTCCCGAAGTACGGGTATGAACCTTTGATGCTGGATCCGGACACGGTGGACACGATCCATGAGCGTGGTGGAACGATGCTGGGATCGGCGCGCGGTCAGCAGGAGACGGGGGTGATCGTCGATACGCTGGCGCGGATGAACATCAACCTGCTCTTTTGCGTCGGGGGGGATGGGTCGCTGCGGTGCGCGCATGATATCGCCACGGAGTGCAAGAAACGGAAGCTGGCGATCAGCGTGGTGGGAATCCCGAAGACGATTGACAATGACCTGCACTTTGTGGGGCGGAGTTTCGGGTTTGAGACGGCCGTGGGCGAGGCGACGCCGATCATCCGGGCGGCGCACATGGAGGCGAAGGGAACGTTCAACGGGATCGGCCTGGTGAAGCTGATGGGGCGCGATTCGGGGTTCATCGCGGCGTACGCGGCGCTGGCGAACCCGGTGGTGAATTTCTGCCTGATCCCGGAGCTGGATTTTGAACTGGAGGGAGCGCATGGGCTGCTCGCCGCGCTGGAGCGCCGGTTTGAGTCCGGGAAGGATCATGCAGTGGTGGTGGTCGCGGAGGGCGCCGGGCAACGTCTGATCGCGGATGAGCCGGAGCGGAAGGATGCGTCGGGCAACATCCTCAAGAAGGATATCGGGGAGTTTCTGCGGGTTAAGATCACGGAGTATTTCAAGAAGGCGGGGAAGACGGCGTCGGTGAAATATTTCGATCCGAGCTATACGATCCGGAGCGTACCGGCGAAGGGGACTGACGCAATCCGCTGTTACCTGCTGGCGCGTAACGCCGTGCATGCGGCGATGGCCGGTCGGACCGATTGCGTGATCGGGAATCAGGATGACTATTACACGCTGGTGCCGATCCGGATGGCGACGATCGAGCGGCAGAAGGTCAATCTGAACAGCGACCTCTGGCGGGCGGTCTTGGACGCCACGGGCCAGGCGGTTTATTTCGGGGGTAAGAAACATCAGGGCGGCATGGTGATGCCGTAAGGAAAGGTTAAAAGATTAAAAGGTTAAAGGGTTAAAAGGTTATGGAACGGGGAATGGCGTTGTGAAATTCCATAATCCCACACGAGTCTGTAGGCGTTGAGGGTGGAAGGAGTGGAGATGCAGGACGGGGAAGAGCGGGAGCCAATTATCCAGAAGCGTTGCGCGGTGGTCGGAATCGTCGGGCGGACGAACGCGGGGAAATCAACCCTCCTGAACCAGTTGGTGGGGGAGAAGGTGAGCATTGTGAGTCCTGTCGCCCAGACGACCCGCAACACCATCCGGGGGATTCTGACGGAGGAGCGCGGACAGTTGGTCTTTCTGGACACACCCGGTTTGCACAAGGCCGAGGGGACGTTGGGAACGCTCCTGAACCGGATGGCGCGCCAGTCGGCTGCGGGCGTGGATGTGCTGGTGGTGCTGTTTGACGGTTCGCGCCATCCGCGGCTGGAGGACGAGGGGTGGATGCGCCGGGTACTCTTCGCCGAGCAGTCTGTTCTCTTTGTGCTGAACAAGGCGGATCTGGGGAACGCGCGGGAACCCCTCTTCCGGGAGATGTGGGACCGGATCCGGCAGGAGAAGGGGATCCAGCGGGAGGTGGAGTGGCTCTCGGTGTCGGCGCTGAAGAAGACATCGGTTCAACCGTTGCTCGACCGGCTGTTTGAGCTGGCGATGCCGATGGAGGAGTTGCTGTTTCCAGAGGATGTGGTGACCGATTACCCGCGCAAACTGGCGATTTCCGACACGATCCGGGAGAAGTTCCTGATGCACCTGAAGGACGAGGTGCCGCATGAGCTGGGGATCCTGGTGGACAAGATCGACGAGACGGTACCGGGGTGCTGGAACGTGCTCGTAACGGTCTACGTGAACCGGCCGTCGCAGAAGGGTATCGTGATCGGGAACAAGGGGCGTGTCTTGAAGGCCGTGACCCAGGCGGCGCAGCGGGAACTGACGGACATTTTCGGGGTGAAGGTGTCGGTGGACCTTTGGGTGAAGATCGAGCGGAACTGGATGAAGAATTTCTGGCTGTTGCGCCAGATGGGTTACGCCGGCGCGAACGCCTGACCTGCCGGCGACGGGAACCCCGGCCGGGGAGATGCGCGGATGAATATCGCCTATAACGCGATGGTGCTGAAGGAGCCCTATTCGGGTGTCGAGGTGACGGTCTATCAGCTGGCCGCCGCGCTTGCCCGCTATGGGACCGTTCCGGGGACGGTCTACCTGCCGCCGGAACACCGTCCGATCCCGGAATCGGACCATCTGGCGCTTCACCGGGCGGCGAAATGGTCTTCCCGGTCGCGATTGATGCGGATCCTGTGGGAGCAGACGGTGCTGCCGGTGCGGCTCATGCGGAGCCACGCCACCCTCCTGCATGCGCCCGCGTATGTGGCGCCGGTGCTCTCGCCCTGCCCGGTGGTGTTGACGATCCATGACCTTCATGTGATGACCCATCCGCAATTCTGCCGGAGACGGAACCGGTTGCACTACAATATGCTGATTCCCCGGTCGATCCGCCATGCGGCGGCAGTCATCGTCTTTTCCGCCTATACGGAGCGGACGGTTTTGGCGCGTTTTCCGGAGGCTCGGGAGAAGATTGTGGTGATTCCCCCCGGACTGGATCCCTCGCTGACGCGCTGTACCCATTTCGGGAAATTGCAGGATGTTCGGCGAAAATACGAGCTACCCTCCTCCTTCCTGCTCTTCGTGGGAGATTTGACGGTCCGGAAGAATATCGTGGGGCTGATCAACGCCTTCGCGATCGTTCAGGGGGAACGTCCGGAACTGCACTTGATTCTCGCGGGCGCGGCGGGCAAGGCGACACGCGCGGCAATCGACCACACGATCCGGCAATACGGGTTGGCGCATCGCGTCAAACGGATCGGGTATGTGCCTTCCGGGGATTTGAATGCGCTTTATTCGCTGGCCAAGGCCTTCGTCTTCCCGTCGCACGATGAGGGATTCGGCCTGCCGCCGCTTGAAGCGATGGCCTGCGGTTGCCCGGTGGTCTGCTCCGGCGGGGCGGCGGTGGAGAATTGCGGCGATGCCGCCGTGACGTGCGATCCGCGTGACGCGGTCTCGATCGCGGGGGCTGTGAGTCTGCTGCTTGACCATCCTTTCTTTCGTCAGGAGAAGATTGAGGCCGGTTACCGCAAGGCGGCGGCCTTTTCGTGGAAGACCAGCGTCAGCGCCACGGAGGCGGTATACAAAAACGCATCCCGCCTGTTACGGTAGGGATGCGCCTTTCGGGTTTCGGACCGGGATGATGCCGGTCACTCTTCCTCAATCACGACGCGGAAACCGACGTCGAAGACCTTTTGCCACGGCTGATAGGCGACACGGAAACTGGAGGTGGCGTCGCGCGGGCGGCTGTTGAAGGAGCCGCCGCGGGCGACTTTACGCCCGCTGGCGTTGGGGTCGTTACGCCCGTCCTCGGCATAGGGGTAGGGCCGGTAAGCGGTACGGGTCCATTCGGCGGCATTGCCGTGCATGTCATAGAGGCCCCACGTGTTGGGCAGGGTCCGGCCGACGTAGTTCAGGGTGAACCAGTCGTCGGTGAACCGCTCCTCGTGCAGGGGGAAGTTCTGGCTGATGGCGAAATCCCGGCGCTGGCGGACCGCCCCGCCACCATCCCATGTGACGTGCATCGCACGGACATCGCGGTCGGCGAAGTTGGCGAACTTTGAGAAGTCGTCATCCAGCCCGCCCCACGGGAAGGGGGTGTCGGTTCCGGCACGCGCGGCCCATTCCCACTGTGCCTCGGTCGGGAGGGTGGCCTTGACCTTGGCGGTTTTGGAGAGCCAGGCGCAGAAGGCCATCGCCTCGTTCCACGAGACGCGGACCACGGGTTGGCGCCGATGGTTGCCGATGTAACCCGGAACGATGTGGTCCTTGCCGAACTGGTCTTGATAACGGGAATCGTGGTCGGGATCGAAGGCGTAGTACTGCTCGTTTTTCACCTCCATCTCGGAGATCCAGAAGGGCTTCTCGATCCGGACGGCCGTTGTCGGGAACTCGTCCGGATAGCCGGAGTCGGAACCCATGATGAAGGTGCCGGCGGGCATACGGCGGAAGGTCATGGACTGGCCGTTGCCGAGAACGATAACGCGGGAGGTGACGGGGGCGATCTGGTCGATGGCGCCGACCTGCTTGTTGTAGGCGGCGTTGATGTCCCGGATGGGCCAGCCGTTCACCGTCAACTCGTTCTTGCGGGGGGGTGTCTTCGCGGGCGGGACGGCCTTGGGCGCTCCTCGTTCCGCGAGAAGCTTCGCGTAGGCGTCGTGTTCCGCTTCGGGGTCGTCCGAGACATTGGCGTAGAGCGTCGCGAGCTCTTTGCGGCGCGCGGGCTGGGTCGGGGAACGGGTCGGGTTCCATTTGCCGTAGAAGGGTGCGTTGAGGTCAATCCACGTATAGAGAACGGTCATGTCCTTCGGGGCGACGGTGACGCCGTGATGGCCCTTCTTCAACATCTGCACCAGCGGGCTGGTGGAGGCGTGCCAATCCATCGGGGTGGTCAGCGAGGTTTCGCTCTCCGGACCGGGCCGTCGGATGTAGGGATGAAGGGTGCGATAGGCGTCTTCGGCGTTCTTCATCGTCAGGCGCAGGCCCTTGTTCTCCGCGCCGCCCTGGTCGGGCTTGCGGATCGGGGCTTGGTCGTTGCCGTGGCAACCGAGGCAGTATTTCTGGACGACCGGCCACGCCTCATTGGCGAAGCCCCACGGGCGGATGCCGTCGGCATCGACGGGCTGGAGCTTTTGCATCGGTTTCTTATCGGCGATCTTCCGTTGCGTCACGACCGATGAGCGGGTGTCCTCGTGGCAGCCCATGCAGGAGACGCGCTCGCCCGGCATTCCGACGACCCAGGAGCGCATGATCTGCACGGCGGCCCCCTCCTCGTCAAGCGGCTGGAAAGAGATCGGCGTGTTGGCCGGCATCTCGAAGCAGGCGGAACCGTCCTCCTCGATATCGACGGTGCCGAGGACGCGCTTGATGTCCCAGCCGGACTCGACGCGGTCGAGGCCGGTCTTGCTGTGCCCGCCCGTCCACTGGTAGTTGTAGTGGTAGGAGAAGAGCCGGAGTTTCTTGACCGTCCCGCGCGGGATGCCGCCGAGGCCGGGGCCGTTGTAGATGTCGGCGATGTGGACGGTGCAGTTCTTCTCGCCGGGCCGGACGCGGTCCGGGATGACCGGCGGGCGTTGGCGCGGCGCGTAGGGCATCGGCTCGACGAGGATGCCGTCCTCCACCTCCGCGATCAGAACCATGTTGTCGAAGACATCGACAAGGTAAATACCCATCAGACTGTCGGGCTTGCACTTGAGGGTGGCGAGGTGGTAGTTCTCGCTGAGCGGGTAGGGGAAACTGAAATAGGGTTTCCCGCGCGCCCACTGGTTCATGGTCAGCGGGTCGGAGACGTCGCCTTCCACCGGTTTACCCCAGCCGGGGAACTCATGGACCAGGCCCGTCTTCTCCTTGGGGTAGACCACGTTAGGGATGCGCAGGATGTGGGCGACCGGACCCCAGCTGCGGTCCGGCGGGTCGTAGCGGAAGGGATAGGCGCGGGCGAGTGTGGGATCGACCAGGAACATGCGGCCGATCTCGGCGCGGTCGTGGTGGCCGCCGCCGAACATGACGAGTTTGTGCGGGTCACCCGGAACGTTACGGGCGTTATAGAAAAAGGTCGGGAAGTAGGAGCCGGAGCCCCATGTTGCCAACTGGCTGGTGCCATCCGGATTCATCGTCATCAGGATGCGGGAATAGTAGTGGGGGAGGTCGGAGTATTCCCAACGGGTGAAGACGATCCGTCCATCGTTCATGACGGCGGGGGTGTAGTCGCTGTCCTGTTCGAAGGTCAGCTGGATGACGGTGCCGGTCTTCCGGTCCTTGCGGTACATCACACTCATCGGCATATTCCCGTCCTCGCAGGGGAGGAACTGGAAGGCGGCGGTGCCGAGGAAGACGACCTGATCGCAGTTGGGGAGGTAACAGCCGTCCCACCACTGGACATCCTCATGTTCGGAGGGGGAGACCTCGACGCGGTTCGTCGCGCCGCCGGCGGGGATTTCGAACACACCCAACAGGTTACTGTGCCGGTGGCTGGTGAAGAGAATGCGTGAGGCGTCGAAATCGATGTCAAGATCGCGCACGATCGCCGTGTCGTCCGGATGGTAGAGGGTGGTCAGTTCGGGTTTGCCCCGGATGTTCGAGATGACGGCGATCTCGTTGTCGAAACCGGAACGGTCCATGTCCATGTGGTTGTGCGCGTTGAGGCCCAGCAAACCGAGATGCCGGCCGGTGAGGGCCGCGCGGGCATTGCCGACTTTGCGGTGGACGCAGAGGATCTTGTCGAAATCGAGGATCGGGTTGGCGAGCATCGCGGCGCGGTATCCCTCGACCAGTTTCTCCGCCTCACGCTGTTTGGCCTCATCTTTGCCGTTGAGCGCATCTAGGGCCTCTTGGCGCTTCGCGGCAAGCGCCTCGACGGCGGCGCGGTGCTTGGCGATGTCGTAGGACGGCTGTTTTTCGAGGTCCGCCAGAGCCCGCCGCGCGGCATCGGGATTGAACCGTTCGCACTCCTCGCGGAGCTGACGGAGACGGAACGGCGAAAGCGGCTCCGCCAGAAGCGGCAACGCGCACATGATCAACGCGAAAATCGGCAACGGCATCTGTCTCATTCTGATTCCTCCCGACTGTCCCCATTTTGGGACAGCTTCTGACCCCAATCAAATCCTCTTATTGAAACGTGTAAAACAGTGTATCCAATCTTGCGGTGATCCGTCAATTCGATACAACACGCTACGGGGATTTCGACTCGCTCTTGCCAATCCATCCAGCTGCGGGATAGCCTCGCTTGGGCGTTCCGAGGACCATTTTGGCGACACGTCGCCGCGGCGGGTTCCGAAAAGTGTGAAACCCGTCTTGCACCGGCGGGGATTTCTGTCATAATAAAGAACCTATTTCTGAAACGAATCAATAGAGGATAAGAAGATGGGTGCGAAATCGGTTGTCGCGAAGGGATTATTGGGCCGGGTTTTCGGTGGGGCGTCGAGTATCGCCGTGATCCATGCGGCGCTTTTCTGGACCGCCTATTTCATGTGCGGCGGGGCGCGGGATTCGGTGAAGGGGCTTTGGAAGGGGCTCACCTCGGCTGGCGGGACATGGGCGTCGCTCCTGAAAACTTTGGGATTCCCGTTGTCGCAGATCTCGGCGTCCGGGGCCGGGTTTGTGATCCTGATGATCGTGAACTCGCTGCTGTGGGGCGCGGTTCTGGGCGGGGTGATCGGTTGGGTGCTCGGCCGGAAACGGTAACCGCGGAATGATCGTCGGGATTTTACTCGCCGCACTGGCGATCCTGGTCTGGGGTGTGACGTTCGTCAACACGAAGGCGCTGCTCGGCAGTTTCTCCGCGTTGGAGATCCTGTTGCTCCGTTATGGGATGGCCTATGTCGCGTTGTGGGCACTGCATCCGCATCGGGGCCGGTTCAAGCCCGCCGATGACAAGATTTTCATCGCGATGGGATTGACGGGCGTGGCGTTCTACCAGTTGCTGGAGAATTGCGCGATCCACTACACAAACGCCTCGAATGTCGCGATTCTGGTCGCGCTTTGCCCGCTGGCGACGGCGATCTTGATCCGGTTGTTCGGGGGCGAGAACCGGCTGAAGCCGCTCTTTTTCATTGGGTTCGCCGTGGCGATCACAGGTGTCACGCTGGTGAGCATGAACGGCATCCGGGTGTTGCATTTTCGGCCCGTCGGTGACCTGCTGGCGTTGGGGGCGATGCTCTGCTGGGGATTCTATTCGGTCCTGATCGCCAAGGTCAACGAGACGGGTTATTCGGCCGTTGCGGTGATCCGCCGCAGTTTCTTTTGGGCGCTGGTGGCGATGGTGCCGTTTCTCCTGTTCGGTTTGACGGAGACGGGACGGACGGTGCTGGACGGTTCGTTCGCGGTGACGGCCGACTGGGCAGTGAACCGCGCACGGTTCTCATCGTGGCTGAATGTGATGAACCTCGCTTTTCTCGGGGTCCTCGCCTCGGCGGTCAGTTTCGTGATTTGGAATGTGGCGTGCGGGATCGTCGGGGTGGTGCGGTGTTCAATCGGGTTATATTTGATCCCGGTGGTGACGGTCCTTTTCGCGTATCTGTTTCTGGGTGAGACGTTAACGCCGCTCTCGGCTTTCGGGGCGGTCCTGACCCTTGCGGGGGTTGTGGTGTCGGGCTGGCGTGGAAAGGCGGCGCGGTAACGAAGGATCGAACCTCGCCCCGCGCCTCTCAAGCCTTTAAAAGTGTCCGTTCAGAATCGGGAGGACGGGGAGCCAGCCGTTGTTGGGGTTGATGTTGATCAGTCCGATCTGAACGCCGCGTTCCATGAACTTGGCGTAGTTGATCAGGCCGATCTGGCATCCGTAAACGGGACCGCTCGCCACATTGATGCCCACAATCAGCCAGTCGCCGCATTGCGCGCCGCGCAATTCCTCCGTGTAGTTGACCAAGCCGGACTGGAGGCCTGTGAATGAGGTTCCGGAGATGTTCACGAGACCGTCCTGGAGCCCACAGAACGCCTCGGCGTAGTTCAGGGCGCCGAGCTGGAGGCCCGTTGAGATATCCGCCCAGCCGGTCTTCTTGTCCGCGCTCCAGTTGATCAATCCGACTTGCCCGCCGTAAAGCTTACCCCCTGCGATGTTCACCCCGCCGATGCCCAAACCGGTGAAGTCTTCCGCTGTGCGGCTGACCACGCCGATATCGAGTCCCGTGAAGTCGTGGCAGTCGCCATAGAGCAAGGAGAGCCGGAACCCCGTCACATCATACTCGCTTGACGGCGCCTGTACGGGCGTCACCAGCGACAGCATAACTGGCGTGGTTTCAGAAAAGAGCGTTCCCGCCATCAGCAGGGCCGTGAGCGTTATCCATTTCTTCATGTGCGAGTTCCTTTCTTTTTAGGGAAGATCCGGTCGCCGACATCCGCCGATCCCCTCCATCAGTTGATAGTGTAGGATGGGACTCGTTTCTTGTCAAACCGCAAGACCTTGCCAGGGTGTCGCCTGTATCAGCTCGGTTGGGAAGAGGTTCAATCACGGTCCGGTAACCGGTCACGGCAGGAACGTGCCACGGAAGCGGATGTGATGGCCCAGCAGGTCCGGACCGAAGTAGAAACCGGGATCGGTGGGCATGTTGTAGCCGACATTCTGCGTAAGGACCGAAAGACGGTAGACGGGATCTTGGAGAAACGTGTGGAACCTGTATTCCGTCGGTTCCGCGCTCATGTGGATGCGTATCGCCCGGCCATCCTTCCGGCGCAGGAGCAGCTCCTCGCGCCAGTCGCCGAAGAGGTCCGCGATGAGACACGGACAACCCTTGGTGCCGTGGTTGCTCACGGAACCTCCGTTCCCGCGCCAGATGCAGGTGGAGACGCGGCCCTTGACGGAGTAATCGTTGATCGTGTCGCCGCCGGAATAGGCGCTGCGGGAAAGGTCGCCTTTCCACCAGATCCCGAAGCGGAGGAGATTGTAGTAGTTGCTGGATGGTCTGGGCTTGGGGTCCGGGTACCGCTGGAAGGTTTTGGCTGAGTAGATCCCGCAGTGCGTGCCGCTGAAGAGTTCCACGCCGGGCGTGGAGGGGTCCACGTCAAGCGCATTGCAACTTCCCGTGTCCTTAGGGCCCTCTTTTCGGAGGAGCGTGCGGCCGGTCTGGGCATCGATGAGCGAGACGCCGAAGGGACTCGCTTCGTGGCAGGTCCAGAGTTGGAGGCCGCGGGTTTCGGGGCTGGCCTGAATCAGATGGATCGCGTCGCCATGACCGTAGCCTGTTGTCCAAAGGCCCTTTCCGTCGTGGTCCACGCACATGTGGCCATAGATGATTTCGTCCTTGCCGTCGAAATCCACATCGGCGACACGGAGGTTATGGAACCCCTGGCCACCATAGCCACGGTTTTGCGCCGCTTCGGAATCGAAAAACCAGCGTTCGCGCAATTTGCCGTCTATAAAGTCATACGCCACCAGGCACGTTCGCGAATAGTAGCCGCGGCATAAGACGGCGCTGGGTTTCATTCCGTCCAGATAGGCGACCGCACCGAGGAAACGAAACGCCTGGTTGCCTGGGTTCCTGGAACGCCAGGCCGCGTTGACGGCCTTGGTGTCCCGGCGGGCGATTGCCCCTTCATCCTCCAAGACGGCGGGTTGATAGGGTACGGTATCGAGGGCTTCTCCCGTCTTTCCCGAGAAGCAGGTCACATAGTTGGGCGCGAAGATGACATGGCCGTCCTCAGCCCGCCAATCCTTGAAAGCGTTGCCTCCGGCCCATGCGCCCGCGTTGAGAATCCGGTTACGGCCGTCTGTCGCGCCGTCCGCGGTCCGGCAGATGATCTCCGCGTCGCCGTCGCCATCAAAGTCCGCCACCATGGCCGGGACGTAGTGCGAACCGGAGCGGATGTTCGGCCCGAGGCAGATCTTCCAGAGCGACCGCGCCGTGCCGTCCAGTTTCACGCCCTCCAGCCAAGTCTCGCCTGTCTGGCCGGCGTGCGCGTTGTCCAACGCGATTGTCGGCCACCAGATGATGACGAGCTCATATTCCCCGTCTCCGTCCAGATCGCCGATGGAACAATCGCACGGGTAATAGGTGTAGGTGTGTCCTCCGGGGGTTGTGGCGGGTTTCGGGGGCGTGAGTTCCAGATCGCAGTAGCCGATCGGCGCATCTGCCGGCAGTGTCCAGGAGGCCGAAACGGGAAAAGAGACTTCCCGGCCGTCCGCAAGGACGCCCTTAACGACATACTCGGTCTTCTCGCCCTTCCACGGCACCTTGAGGAAGGTGACCTTGCGGATCGGTTCGGGGGTGGCCTTCACGCCGTTCGCGTAGACATTGAAGGCAATATCGGGCGGGTCTTCCTGTTTGTACCGCCAGCCCACGAACGCCTCGTACTCGCCGCACCGGAAGGCGTAAACCCCGCGCCCCATCCGCTCGCGCTGCATCCGCGCGGGGTCATACGCCGTCGCGGGTTGCGGAAAGGTGTCGGCCAAGACCGCCCCGCACCCGAAAAGGGCCGCGCAAAAGAGGCGGCATACCGCTCTCTGATGGCGTCTCGCGCGGGCGGCTCGTCTCATGCGGCACCTCCCTTCGGGGTCAGATATCGGTTACAGCACGCTCCGGTCGCTGCTGCGGTAGAAGTCGAGGAGCTTCTGGATCTCCGGCAGGCGCGGAACCTCTTTCTCGACCCGTTCCAACGCCTGCGACCGGTTCAGATTCTCGCGGTAGATCAGGCGGTAGGCCTCCTTCAGTGCCGTGCGGACCTCAGCCGGGAAGCCGCGCCGCTCCAGCCCGATCAGGTTCGGACCGCGGACACGCGCGGGTTCGCTCGCGCACTCAGTGATCATGTAGGGCGGCGCGTCCTTGCGGACGGCCGAGGCGCCGGCGATCATCGCGTGCTCGCCGATCCGGCAGAACTGGTGGACCGCGGCGAGTCCGCCGAGGATCGCGTAATCGCCCACCTGGACCTCGCCCGCCAGCGTGGCGACATTCGACATGATCACGTGGTTACCGACCGTGCAGCCGTGCGCGACATGGCAGTAGGCCATGATCAGGCAGTTGGTCCCGACACGGGTCACCTCGCCCGGTTTCGTGCCCAGATGGATGGTCGAAAACTCACGAAGCACCGTCTCGTCCCCGATCTCGGCGTATGTCACATCGCCCTCGTGGTACTTCAGATCCTGCGACTTCATGCCTACGCAGGCGAATGGGAAGATCTGACACCGCTTCCCGATGGTCGTGTGTCCGCTGATGTAGGCGTGGGCCTGGACGACGGTTCCTTCGCCGATTTTGACATCAGGACCGATGATCGCGTAGGGACCGACCTCCACGGTCGGGTCCAGTTCGGCTTTCGGGTCAACAATCGCTGTGGGATGAATGCTTGCCATAATGAACTGCTCCTTCTTTTAAAGATTCTTCGGAATGAGATAAGCCGCCAAAAGACCGCACAAGAGGATCGGGATCCAGATCAGGACATAGGGCTGGAGCGCGGGGTGCTTGTCGATCGACTTGATCAGGATGACGCAGACGTAGAAGGAGAGGGCGACCACCAGGCTGACGGCCATCCCGACGGTTGATTCCTTTCGTTGCGTCTTGATGCCGAGCGGCACCCCCACCAGCACGAAACAGAGCGCGCCGATGGCATAGACCATTCGGAGCTGGAACTCGGTCCGGTAGACGCTCAGGATGCGGCGCTGGACCTTTCGGGGAAGGTTTTCGGGGTTACGCCGGATGGTCGCGATGAATTCCCGAATCTCATTGAACCGCAAATCCTTCTCTTTCCGCTTATAGGCCCGTTGCCGCATGGCGTTGGGGACAACCTGGCGGAAGCGGTCGGCCATTGCCACGCCCGGCCGTCCGATCTCGATCGGATCGACGCGAACCTTGTACATGTCCAGCACCAGATCGGTCTGGTTGGTCGAGATCAACGCTTTCTCGGCCCGGATCTCGCGGGTCCCATTGGTCTGGGTCGAGTCGAAGATGAGCAGGTCGTAGACCCAGTTGCCCTGGCGTTTCTGGAAGAAGAGTCTCACGTTTTCGAAATCGTCGATCATCCGGCCGGGTTCGAGGAGGGTCAGGCCGACATCCACGCTGACAAGCGATTTAAGGTTACGGCTGACCTCGTGGCTGCGCGGGACGATCTCGTTGTTCACATAAAGGCTCAGCGCCGCCAGCAGCGCACCGATCAGCATCGGCCACTTCATGATGCTGAGCAGGTTCACACCGCAGGCGCGCATCGCAGCGACCTCGCTGTCGGCGGAGAGGCGGCTGAAGACCAGCAGGGAGCTGACCAGCAGCGAGATCGGGATGGTCAGCGTGAGCGTCCCCGGGAAACCGACCAGCATGAAGAGCCCGATCGCGCGCGGAGGCAGCCCCTCGATGATCAGCTGGATGATCCGCACCAGCAGCCCGATCGTCAAAACGAAAGAGAGAATCAGCCATGACAGGAAGAACGCTGCCAAGAACGATGTCAGGACATATCTCTCAATGATTTTCATGGGCGAATATTATACCAAAAACCGACCATCCGTCTCAATGATGAAATACAGCCGTTTGAAGTGTCGCGGAACAACTTCAAGGCTTGCGCTTGGTGTCCGTAACCGTTACACTTTTAAATGATTCCACATAATAAAGGATAAGAAAGGGCGAAATGAAATGAGAGGATGGGAATGTAAGTGGTTCGGGATAAGTGCGCTTTGTTTGCTGATGGCGGGCGCAGTCTGGGCGGCGCCGCATACGCCGTTGCGGATTATGCCCCTTGGGGATTCGATCACCTACGGGACCGATCCGAATGACGGGCGGGCCGGCGGGTACCGTGCGCCGTTGCGCGCGTTATTGACGGATGCGGGCTATTCGGTGGATTATGTCGGGACGGTCACCACCAATCCGGGGGACCTGACGGATGTGGAGCATGAGGGGCATCGCGGATGGTGCATCGCCGACAACGGCAGCCGGAGTGGCCTGTATGAGTATATGCAGACCGCCTTCAGCCGAGTCCTCGATCCCCATATCATCCTGCTCCATATCGGGACAAACGACACCGGGAACGACAGTTTCAAAACGGCCATCGACCGGTGGGATCTGCTGATCGACCGGATCGCCGAGATGCAGCCCTCGGCCCATATCATCGCGACGACGATCCTGAACCGGTCGGCGGCATCCAACCAGACCCAGATCGAGAACTATTTCAACCCCTTTGTGGAGGAACGCGTCGCGGCGCACCGTGCCAAGGGACAGCGGGTCCACTTCCTCGACATGAATGCCCGGTTGACCCTCGATGACCTCTTCGATGGCCTCCATCCCTCGGTTCCGGGTTACGGGAAGATGGCGAATGCGTGGTTTGAGGCGATCACCGCCATTGTCACCTCCCCGGAGGACTATCAGGACAACCAGCCCGCGATCATCTCCAAGAGCTACGACACGGTGACCGCCGCGACTATCACCCTCCAAGCCAATACCCGCCTGCTGGCGGATTCGGTCGCCACGCTCTCGAATTATGCGCTGGACAACGGAATCACGGTGAAGGCGGCCACCCTTTCGAGTGATTTGCGGACCGTCACGCTCACGCTTTCCGGCCCGATCCCGAATGGCGTGACAACCACCCTGACGGTCAGCGGGCTTCAAAATGAGTTCGGAACCGCCGCGCTCGCCCCGACCGATTATGCCATCGCCCGCACCTACCAACAGGGGGCGGAACACAATGTGCCCGCTTCTGAATTCAATGCCTATGAGTTGGTCTACAGCGTGGACCTTCCCGCTTCGAAAGCCAACTATGGGGCCAATGCGGTGCCGTATACGGTGGACCGCCACGAGGCGGTGGGGTCGATCGGCCGGATCGCCTATTACGTGGAGATTCGCAAGCCCGGCGGGGACCTGCAATACCTCTGGGTCTCGATGGACGCCTTCACGGAGGACGCCGGAAAGATCGCCCTCCCGACGGTGGCCAGCGGCGCGATCTTCCAGCAGCCGGTTTCCAACCTGAAGGTTTGGAGTAACGTTGTGGCGGAACGCGAGGCGGAGCAGGGCAATATTGAGTTTTGGCCCGGCAGCTATTCGGCGGAGAACGCGGCGAATGTGGCGGGGGCGAGCGGAAGCGCCTATGACTTCGGCGACCGGATGACGACGGGCAATTACGGCTCTTTCCAGGTGCACGATACCGGCGCTCAGGAGACGTTGTTCGCCTACAACCGGTGGGGCGGACGAGCGGGATCGAACGATCCGAACCAGGAGATCGGCATCGGGAACTGCACGGCGTCGGGATGCGGAAGTGACTGGACCTTCTCCCAGAATTCCGCCCAATATGATCTGCGCCGGATCCAGGTTTATGTGATGCCGAAGACCGATGACACGGTGGCGCCGCGGTTGCTTTCGGCGACGCTGATGGGGACGGGCCGCGATCTCTTTGTCCGTTTCTCGGAGGGTGTGCGGGAGGAGGCGCTCCAGAGCTGTTTCGCGTTGGATAAGGAGTTCTCGGTTGTCGCGGCCGCCATCGATGCGAATGACACCCGGCTGGTCCGCCTGACCGTCTCCCCGGCGGTTCCGTCGGGTATCGCCCTGACGCTTACCGCGGAGGGGGTCCGCGACCTTTCCGCCGCCGGGAACGCCCTTGCCCGGACGGAGATTCCCGTCAGCCGCGATTCGCGGCCGTCTGAGGTTCTGGAGCTGGTCGATTCCGCCCTGACCGAAGGATATGAGTTGCTCTACTCCGCCGATCTCCCGGCGGTGGGTGGCTGGAAACGGGATGCGCTTTACACGCTCGATTTCTCCGAACGGTATGACAAAGCCTTCGACCGCGTCGCCTACTTTGTCGAACTGGTGACCGCCGGGGGTGTCACGCAATATGTCTGGACCGCGATGGATGCCTTCACGGAAAATCCCCGGTATCTCGGGGTGCCGTTCACCACGAACGAGGTCGGACAGGTCTTCGTGACCAATCTGGATGTCGCCTCGAACGTTTCGGGTATCCAGACCGGTACGGCGATGAGCGGCGGGTTCCTGGAGTTCTGGCCGTGGAACTACGGTTCCCAGAATGCGCTGAATATCCCGAACGCATCGGGGTCAACGTATGACTTCGGCGACAGTCTCACGATGTCGGGTGACCACAGCTGCATGCAGGTCCATAACTACGAGGCGAAGCAGACCCTCTGGTCGGTCACGGGATGGAACCGGGCCGGTTACACGACCGGTCTGGGAATCGGGAACCGGACCACGAGCCAGCCCGACTGGACGACGGCGCAGAACGCCTACACCTATGTCCACCGACGGCTGCATGTGCTTGTGCGTCCGAAGCCGCTTCCGGCGCCCGCCCCGGATCGAATCACGGAGCGGATCCCCGACGCCGCCGACTACACGGTGCTGTACGAGGTGGCGATCCCGACCGCCGGCAAGTTCTACACCGATTCAGAATGGACGGCGTGCCATGAGATCGACAACTCCGCCGGCACCTCGCCGCACTTCTCCCGCGTCGCCTATTTTCTGGAGCTGGTCCCCAAAAATTCGACCGAGACGCACTATATTTGGACCGCCTTCGACACCGTGACCGGAACCTTCCGGGAACTGTCGATCCCCTCGCCCTCGATTGGGGCCGTCTTTCAGCGGCGCATCGCCAATTTGGACGTCTTCTCCAATGTCGATGGGATTGTCACGGGACGCGGTATCCAATCGGGTAACATCGAATTCACCTACTACAATTATGGGAGCGGCAACAGCTCACTCCCGATTCCGGGCGCGGATGGTAGCAAGTACGATTTCAATGACCTCTTCAACACCAGCGGGGACCATGGCTGTCTGCAGGTCCATAACTGGGGCGCGAAACAGACCCTCTTTGCGATCAACTGCCTTAACCGCGCCTCGCGGTCGCAGAACATCGCGATCGGTATCGGCGACAATCCGAGTGGACAACCTGACTGGACCACCGCCGCAAACGCCGCGAACTACCAGTCGCGTCGGTTGACCATTCTGGTGAACCAGACGAACGCCCGCACCGCATCGACGGCCGTCAACACCCTGCGCCGTGCGATCGCCGCGCGGGACCGCTCCACCGTTTGCGTCTCCTACGCGACGGCGGCGGATGCCGCGCTCGCCGATCCCGCCTGCTACCAGATCGACGACGGCGCGGTCGCCATCCGTTCGGCGGCGCGCTCGGCGAGTGAACCGCGCGACATCCTCCTGACGCTGGATACGCCCCTCGCCCCTTCGACGAGCCACACCCTCCGGGCGTTGCTCCCTGAGGCGAACACCCTCTCGACGGCAACCTTCACGACCCTCCCCGATACGTTACCCGCCGGCCTGGCCGCGATGGACATCCCCGAGATCGGTGACTACCGG
>DBXN01000174.1:1429-39504 GCA_002309585.1 Verrucomicrobia bacterium UBA1211 | reverse complement strand
TCGATGGACGCCTTTACCGACGACCTCGCCAAGATCGGCCTCCCGACGGTCGAGCGTCGGAACGGTTTCCAGGTCTATGTCGACAACCTCATGGTCTACGCCGGTGGCGACACCGTCCCGCCGGTCCAGACTGGCGCGATCGACAGGGGGAACATCCAGTTCTTCACGGGAAACATCTCCGCCGGCAACGAGAAGGGAATCCCCAATGCCAGCGATTCCCTTTTCGACTGGGGGGATAAAAGTAACGCGAATAACGATACCGAGCCGGGATTCGGTGCGCTTCAGATCTGCAACTACCAAGCATCGGAAAACCTCATGACCGTCGCCGCCTACTCCTACACCGCCTCGCCGCATTGGCGGACGCCCTCGCTGGGTATCGGAACGGATGAATTGCAAACATCCGGTTCGTTTACCGCGAACAACTGGTTCTTCCGGTACAACGCCGCTTCGTTCACTACGAAAAACCTCTATGTTCTCGTCCGCCCGAAGACCGCCTGGGCGTCGGCAGGATATGGACCGGCACTCCTTCGGCAGCCTCAATCCGGGACGGTTCTGCTGGGGACTCCCCTGACGCTGGAGGCTTACGCGCCGGGGTCGGTCTTCTATCAGTGGATGCGGGATGGCGTCGCTATGCCCGGCGAAACCGGCACCACGCTGACGCTGGACACATCGCATGTCGATGCGGCCACCTACACCGTCGCGGTCTATTATGACGCCGCCAATGTCACCCTGAGCGATCCGGCTGTGATCCGCATTGTTCCGGCCGGAACGGAAATCATTCTCCGATAACCCCATCCGTCACGGCGATCCCGCGACGGCCAACCCCAAGGAATACGCAATGAGAAGAGAGAATCTGTTGACACGCCGCGAGATGATCGCGATTACCCTCGGAACGCTGGCGGGCGGATGCCGCACGACGCCTTCGGTGGATGCCGCAATGGAGCGGGCCGGCGAAGAGGCGCGCAAACAGATGGAGGCGGGCATCTTTACCGGGGCCGCTTTGGCGCGCTCCGACCGCGGCCGTGCCCTCTATATGGGGTGGCAGGGGAAAGGTCCCGAGACCGGCGCGGTGGATGAGCGGACCCGTTTCGACGCGGCCTCGCTCACGAAGACGGTGACCGCCGCCGTTTTGGCGCGGTTGGTGGAAAAGGGGAAGCTGGATCCCGACGCTCCGTTCGTCACGTATCTGCCCGATCACGCGGTCGGGAAGGACTCTCCCATTACCATCCGGCAGATCGCCACGCATTCCGCCGGATTCGGCCACGCGATCGCTCCCGCCAAACCGGCCGATCCGACGCGCTGTCTTTCCGACACGCCGTATGTCGAGCGGCTGCTGGCCCAGAAGCCCTTCCGCGAGCCGGGAAAGTGCCTCTACTCCTGCTACAACTTCCAGCTGCTGGCGCTGGTGGCGGAACGGGTCGGGGAGGCGCCGCTGGACCAGTTGGCGAAGAAGCTCCTTTTCAAGCCGCTGGGGATGAAGCGTTCCGCCTGGTGGCCGGTTCCCGATGACGGTCATGTCATGCATCCGGAGGTGATGCCGCCGGAGAATTTCGTCGTCCGGAAGATCGGATGCGTTTCCGATCCGCCCGCGTACCATGCGGACCGACCGGTCGGGAACGCCGGGCTTTTCACGACCCTGCCCGACCTGCGGCGTTTCACCGCCGACCTCCTCCGTCGGGAACACTTCTCGTCGGTTTACTACGATCTGCTCTTCACCTGTACTTTCGACCATGATGGCTACCGCCGCAGTTTCGGGTTCGATATGGGTACGGGCGGCCGTCCCGACGGACTTTCCGAACAGACGATCCATCACTCCGGCTATACGGGGCAGATGCTCTGTGTCGATCCCGTCACCGATTTCGCCGCCGTCCTGCTGACTGTCCGCAGCGGTTCGACCGGCGACTCGTTCCGGGGCCGCAAACGGATCCTTTCCCTGCTGGCCGGAGGCGGTCAATCCTAGGGTCTGGATGTCGTTTCCCTGAACGGTGTGGACATGAGCCGTTTTTGCGGTTCCGGTGTTCTGTCCTTGCCTCATACCCCGCCTTTTGCTAAAGTGATTTCCATCTTCGGGCCCATAGCTCAGTCGGTCAGAGCGGAGGACTCATAATCCTTTGGTCGCTGGTTCAAGTCCAGCTGGGCCCACCACGAAGGGAAGATTAAAGGGTTAAAAGGTTAAAGGGTTAAACGCCTCCCGTGAGCGGGCGGGAGAGTTGCGGGTTGAGAGGCGGAGCCCGGAAGTCTGATGGCAGAAGTCCGAAGTCTTGTGTCTGAACGGCAAGTTTTAGGTAACGTTCGAAAGGAAGGGAAAAATGGACAACGAGGTGTTGAAGGCATTGCGGGAACGGCGGAGCGTGCGGGCGTACAAGCCCCAGCAGATCACGGATGAGGAACTTCAGGCGGTGCTGGATGCGGGGACGTATGCCCCGACCGGCATGGGATATCAAGACCCTTGGATCGTGGCGGTCCAGAATCCCGACATTATTGCGCAGCTGGTGCGGATGAACGCCGCTGTTATGGGGGTAAAAAGCAATCCATACTATGATGCGCCGACCATCGTGCTGGTCTTCGCATCGCGCCCTGAACGGTGGGAGAACGGCGTCTGCGACGGCTCACTGGTTTTGGGCAACATGATGATCGCGGCCCATGCGATCGGGCTTGGCGCGTGCTGGATCAACCGTGAGCGCGAGATGTTTGACACGGACGAGGGGAAGGCACTGATGAAATCGTTCGGGTTGCCGGACGGCCTGATGGGCGTCGGGTCGATCGCCCTCGGCTACGCCGCGCGTCCGCTTCCCGCCGCCAAGCCGCGTAAAGACAAGTATTACCGTATCGTGAAATGATGCGTGGGGCGCTTCGCCCGCGTTCAGTTCTCCGGTGTAAAATAAACGTCCCTCCCGCATGATGGGGAGGGACGTTTGTTTGCCTTGCCTGTAACTTGCCGTTCAGCCACAAGACTTCGGACTTNNACTTCCGTACTCCGCTTCTCAACCCTCAACTGCCCCCGCCCCACGTTACCCTTATTTACATTCCCGCGCTCACGCGGGCGGGGGGCTTTTGCGGCGGGATTACTCGATTACCCGCAGTTCCGCGATGCAGGCCCACGGCTGGTTGCGGTGGGCGTTGAGCGAGGTGAAGCGGATGTAACGGCCCTCGATCGGCGTGTCGCACTTGACGGTCTGTTCGTTGTGGGTGTCGCGAAGGGTGCCGCGCAACGCCTCCGTCCAGCTCTTCCCGTCCTTGCTGGTTTCCAGAAGGAAATCCTTCACCCGGCCGTTGTTGTTGCCGTCTTGGCGCGGGAGAATCGAGATGCCCTTGATCTTACGCATTTTCAGCGTGTCGATCGTGACGGTGTGCGGATGGCGCGGTACGTTGCTGCCGCTCCACTTAGAGTGCCAGAAGGTGCCGATGTCGTCATCCACAAGATAGTCGGGGCGCGACTCGCTCCGTTCGATACTGCTGACGGAGAGGACCTTGTACGTGTCCCGGTTCTCCTCTACCGGATCCGGCGGCAGGGTGGCGGTCGGCAGGGAACAGGGCGTCATCGCGCCATCGCGGTAGGGCCGGATCACGAAACTCAGCGGATAGGGCCGGTTGCTCTTGATGATGTCCCGCGCGATCGGACCGGGACCGCAGCTGGCGCCGCCCAATCCCCGGGTCGCCGCGAAGATCCCCAGCTCGACTTTCTTCGATTCGGTCGGGCCGTAGGGGAGTTCGGTCGGATGGGTGTGCAGCATCAGTTCCGTCGCCGAGTAGGGGTTCGCCTGGAAGGCGAAGGGCGCGTCCAATGTGGCGAAAGCTATTCCGCCCTGCGCGTTACGGACCGCCACCGCCTGTGTGTCCTCCATGTTGCCGCAATCCTCGTTCCGGGCGTAAGGCACATAGAACCGGTCGATCGGCTGCGACCACCGGCCCAGGAAGGCACCGCTCTTGCGGTCGGCGTAGTTCTCAAAGGGACCGTTGCCGAGCCATTCGACGGTGGCGTCGCTGTTCCGGAGGGAGAAGTGGTAACCGATCCGGCCCAGTTCGCAGGAGGAGCCGTGCGGACGGATCTCGCTCTGGCAGGCGATCGTGCCGTCACCGAAGACGGTCCACTTCGTGGCGACGATGAAGTAGGTGTTGCGGGGCGTGGTCGGGCCCATCGTCTCCAGCGTGAGCTTGGTCGAACCGTATCCGTGCTGCCGTTCGCGCTGCTTACCGGTGTACTTCACCTGCGTCGTGAAGGTGTAGGCATCGCCCTGTTTCTCGACCTTTCCGAACGAAAGGGCCTCGGCGTTGAAGGCGCGCAAGCCCTCGGCGAGCCAGCGGTCGCCTTGCCGAACCTCATTCGAGCTGGGGCAGCGGAAGGCGTCGAGCGTCATCGGCTCCACTAGGTGTTCCGTCTGCCGGGCGGTATCGCGCCAGGAGACCAGCGTGCCGCTCCGCTTGTCGAACGCGGCCTGGACGGATCCGGCGGTGAAGGTCAAGCGGTCGGCCGTCTCCGCCATCCGGACGGTACCCACGCCGGGCTTGAAGGTCGGGACCGGACCTGCGGCGGGCAGGTCGATCTGGTCATCCGCCACGACCCAACCCTTATTCACGAATCCCTCTTTCTCCTTCAGCGTGAAGATCACGCGGAGACTGGCGGTCACGCCGGGGACATTGGCGCGCTTCACGATCTCCGGGATCGGGTAACGCTGGACCGACTGCGGTTTCAGCGGTTTCCAGTTCTCGAACGTTCCCTTGCCGATCTCCTTGCCGTTGGCGAGCGCGATCCAGGAGCAGGCGTAGGCGGAGTCGTCGCGGAAGTAATACTTGTTTTTGATTTCGATGGAAGCGCCGTCCGCGCCCATCGTCACCGCGAAGGGCTGATAGACGTGCTTGATCTCCCAGTAGCCCGGTTCCAGCGTCCGGTCGGAGAGGATGCAGCCGTTCATCACGAACTGGCCGTCGTTCGGCTGGTCGCCGAAGTCGCCGCCGAAGGCGATGAACCGTTTGCCGTCCGCGCCGATCTTGTAAAGTCCCTGGTCCACCCAGTCCCAGATCGTCCCGCCGATGATGACATCGGATGACTCGATCGCGTCCTGATAGTCCTTCAGGTTACCCATCGCGTTGACCATGTTGTGGGCGTATTCGCAGAGGTAGAAGGGCTTCCGCGATCCGCTGTCCGCCGCCTTCGCGATCACGCTGTTGACGCTCGGATACATGGTCGAGTCGATGTCCGCGTTCCCGTTGTCGTGCTGGTAGTGGCGCGGGCGGGTCGGGTCCAGCGCGCCGACGGCGTCGCGGACCGCCGCGAAGTTGGGTCCGCCGCCCGATTCGTTACCGTAACTCCAGATGATCACGGAGGGATGGTTCTTGTTCCGCCCGATCATGTTCAGGCTGCGGCTGACGGTCGCCTTCCGCCATTCGGGGTGGTGCGGCATCTCGCAGAAGCCGTGCGACTCCATGTTCGCCTCATCGACGAGGTAGATGCCGTACAGGTCGCAAAGGTAATACCAGTAGTCGTCCTGCGGGTAGTGGGAGTTACGGACCGCGTTGCAGTTGGCCTGCTTCAGGAGGCGGATGTCCTCCTCCTGCCGCTCGTGCGGGACGAAGTGCCCGTAGCGGGGATCAGTCTCGTGGCGGTTCGCGCCGTGAAGTTTGATCTTCTGGCCGTTCAGGTAGTACCGTCCGTTCTTGATCTCGCTTACCCTGAATCCGAAGAGCGAGGATACCGACTCCCGCGTCTCGCCGCCGGGAGTCTTGCCGTCAATCGAAAGAATGACGGTGTAGCAATTCGGTGTCTCCGCACTCCACAGGAGCGGCTTCTGAACGGTCACATCAAACGAGAAGGCGCCCTTTCCTTCCGCCGGAATGGCGATCTGGACCGTTTTCGGCTGGAGGTCGGGGAGAGGATCGCCCATGAGCCCACCCCTTGGCATCATCTTGGTCCGCATGAGTTTGAACGTCACATCGCGGGTGGCAGCCGTGGAGAGGGAAGAGGCCAATTCGCCCTTCACGTTCAAGATCCAGTCGCCATCAAACACGCCTTCCCGTACCGGTTTCGCGGTGGCGAAGAAGTCTCGGATGCGGACCTTCGGGCGACGCACCAGCCAGGTCGAACGGAAGATGCCGGAGAGGCGGAACATATCCTGATCCTCGATGTAGGAGCCGTCCGAGTAGCGGTAGACTTCTAGCGCGACGGTGTTTTCCCCGGGCTTCAGATACTTCGTTACGTTGAACTCCGCGGGATTGCGGCTGTCCTTCGAGAAGCCGACATATTCGCCGTTCACCCAGAGGTAGAAAAAGGAGTCCACCCCGTCGAACTTCAGGAAGAAATCACTCTCGCGCCAGTCGTTCGGCAAGGTGAATTTCCGGCGGTAGGAGCCGACCGGATTCCGCGCCGCGAAGGTGGTGAAGTGCCTCGGGGGATCGTTCATCACCGTTCCGTTCGGCAGCGGCGCCGAGGCGAACGGATAGGTCACGTTGACATAGAGGGCGGTGCCCCAGCCGCCTTTCCCGTTGGCTTCCAGCGCCTGCCAGCTGCACGGCACGCGGATCGTCTCCCAGGAGGAGACATCGTAATCCGGATTTTGGAAACCGACGGGCCGTTCCGACGGGTTCTTTGACCATTTGAATTTCCAGACATCCTCCCCGTCCAGCGTTATCTGGTGAGGCGACATCTGCGGCTGGACAGACTCGGCGCTTTGAGCATCTATGAAGGGGACGAACGCCACCCGCGGCTCCTCCTTGTTCAGTCCCAGCCGCTGGTTGTCCTGCCACTCCTTCCCATCCGGTTCCGCACCGAACACCGAAAACAGGAGGGCACACGTCATGCCCGCAGATACCGTCAAACGATTCATATCATAACTCCCCATTCCAAAACAGTTACGTTTCACGGGGTACAGTATGACAGAAAAGGCGGTGCGTTGCAACTGCCGCGTGAACGTTTCTGATGCGGCGGGGGCGCTCACGCGCGACCACGAACGCCCCGTGTTTCCTTTTGCACAATGCGGGCGGAACGTGATATATTATTTTTTCTTTCACGAAAGGAAGGATGGCCAAGAACACACAGGAACAGAAAAGCGTCGGGACGGTTGTGGTCCAATATCTGAAGTTGGAGCTTCCGCCTGAGGGATTGCGGTTGGAAAAGGGAGGAACGCTCCCCGAAGTGACGGTCGCATACGAGCGGTGCGGGAATATCACGGCGGACAACCGCAACGTGGTTTTCGTGTGCCATGCGCTGACGGGCGATTCCCACGTGGTGGGGAGTTACCCGGGCGAGGACCGGCCGAGCGGATGGTGGGAAGGGATGATCGGTCCCGATCTCGGCGTGGATACGAACCGCTATCAGGTGATTTGCGCCAATATCCTGGGGGGATGCAAGGGAACAACGGGGCCGTCTTCGATCGATCCCCGGACCGGCAAACCCTACGGCTCGACTTTCCCGAAGATCACGATCGGCGATATTGTCACGGTGCACCGTCTTTTCCTGCGCCAGCTCGGCATTACCCATCTGGCGGCGATCATGGGCGGCAGTTTCGGCGGCATGCAGGTGATCGAGTGGATGGTGCGATATTCGAGCGAGATCGACAATGTGCTGATCATCGCCTCCGCGGCCTCCCTGAATTCCCAGTCGCTGGCCTTTGACGTGATCGGGCGCCATGCGATCGTGGCCGATCCGAATTTCCACGGCGGCGACTACTATGCCTATGACAAGCAGCCCAGCGACGGGCTGGCCAACGCCCGCCGGCTGGCGCACATCACCTATCTGTCGCAACGGCTGCTGGATGACAAGTTCGGGCGCGAGAAACGGCAGGAGTGGCTGGAGGCGGGGCCGGATTTTCAGAAGACCCACGATCAGAATTTCGGGACGTTTTTTCAGATTGAGAGTTATCTGAAATATCAGGGCGATAAGTTCATCCAGCGGTTTGACGCGAATTCCTATCTGCATATCACGCTGGCACTGGACGAGTACGACGTGGCGGAGAAGTACGGGTCGCTGGCGCAGGCGTTCGCGAATGTGACGTCACGGGTCTTGATCGTCTCGCTGAGCGGCGATTGGCTCTTTAATCCTGAGCAGTCGAACGAGCTGGTGTCCGCCCTGATCGGCCAGAAGAAGCGGGTTTCCTATTGCCATCTTGACGCGGCGTCGGGGCATGACGCGTTCCTGACGCACATCCATGACCTGAAGCGGGTGGTGCGCGCGTTTCTGCCGTCGGGTGAATCCGAGGATGAGGCCGACGTACCGTACCGCAACTGGCAGTTGCGGCACTATCGGGAGGTGGTGAATCTCGTTCCCGAGAACACCCGGGTGCTGGATTTGGGTTGCGGGAACGGTGCGCTGCTGAACATTCTCCGGGACCGGCGGAATTGCCGGGGGAACGGGGTGGAGATCGATGTCGAGCAGATCATTCCCGCGATCGGGTCGGGATGCGATGTCCTGCTGGAGGATTTGGATGACGGGCTGGGGATGATTCCCGACGACACCTTTGATGTGGCGGTGCTGAGCGAGACGTTGCAGACGATCCGGCGGCCGCGCGAGCTGATGCGCCAGATCCTGCGCGTGGCGCGGGAGGCGGTTATCGCCTTCCCCAATTTCGGCTGTCTTGAGGTCCGCCGCCGCCTGATGCTCACCGGGCGGATGCCGAAAGGGAAGCAGATTCCGTTCGAATGGTATGACACGCCGAACATCCACCTTTTCACGCTCAAGGATTTTCTCTACCTCTGCCGGGAAGAGCATATCAAGGTGCTTGATCTGGTGGCGCAGGGGCGGGGGTTCACGGAACGCGCGCTGATCGCTCTGGGATTCAAAAACCTCGGGGCGTCGCGTGTGATTGTCCGAATCACGAAGGACGGGAGCGATGTTGGCACCGAAAACTAACGAAGCCATCGATGCCTGGCTGAAGGCTCATCTGGAGTCGCTGGCGGGTAAACTCTCGCCTTGCGACAGTTGCCCGCTGGCGAACACCGAGCGGGATGTGAACCTGCCGGGAACCGAGGCGGTTGTGACGGTTTTGAAGCGGCTCTTCGGTCTGCTTTTCCCCGGTTGCCACGGGGATGGACCTGTCCATCATACATCCTGTTACGAGCAGACGCGCGAGACCATCAGAGAGCTGGCGCAGACACTGACCGATCAGGTCCGCCGGGCGTTCGAGTACGCCTGCCGGCGCGAGACGTGCGTGCAGTGCGGGGATTGCCTGGAAAAGGCGATTGAGTCGGTGACGGCGCTTCTGGACGGGCTGCCGGAGATCCGCGATGTGCTCCATGAGGATATCCAGGCGGCTTATGAGGGGGATCCCGCCGCGCAATCAACGATGGAGGTGGTGATGAGCTATCCGGCGATCATCGCGATCACAGTCCATCGGATCGCCCATGCGCTTTACCGGCGGGGGGTGCCGCTGATCCCGCGGATTATGAGCGAATACGCCCATTCCCGGACGGGGATCGATATCCATCCCGGCGCCGTGATCGGCCCCGGCTTTTTCATCGACCACGGGACCGGCGTGGTGATCGGAGAGACGTGCAGGATCGGCCGGCGGGTGAAGCTCTATCAGGGGGTGACGCTCGGCGCGTTGAGTTTCGCGAAGGAGGCGGACGGATCGCTGGTGAAGGGAATCAAACGCCATCCTGATGTCGGGGACAATGTGGTGATTTATGCCGGGGCGACGATTTTAGGCGGCGATACGGTGATCGGGCATGATTCGGTGATCGGCGGTAATGTGTGGCTGATCGAATCCGTTCCGCCCGGTTCGAGGGTCTATAACCAGACTCCCCGTCCGATGATCCGGACGAAGAAGGGGAGTAACCACGCTACAGGCAAGTAAGAGGGAGATACGAAGATGATTCTGACGATTACCAAATATGGGCAGGCGGTGTTGCGCCAGAAATCCCAGCCGGTCACGGAGGTGACGGATGAGATCCGGACCCTGGTGTCCAATATGCTTGAGACGATGTATGCCGCGAAGGGTGTCGGGTTGGCGGCGGAGCAGGTTGGGCGGACCGAGCGCATTTGTGTGATCGATATCCCGAAAGATGCCGAGAAGGCTCCGTATCGCGAGACCAACGCCGGTGTGAAGATGCCGATGGTGCTGATCAATCCCGAGATCATCGCCAAAGAGGGACGGCAGCGGAACGAGGAGGGGTGCCTCAGTTTTCCCGATATCGGCGTGCCGATCACCCGCGCGAACCAGGTGACGGTCCGGTATCAGGACCTTGACGGGAATGAGCGGACCGATACGGTTTACGGGCTTCTGGCCCGGGCGGTCCAGCACGAGACCGATCATCTGGATGGTGTGCTGCTGGTGGATCGGATGAGCTCGCTTCAGAAGATGTCCATCGCGGGGCAGTTGCGCCGTCTCCAGCAGGCGTTCGGGGCGTGAGGGATCGCGGGAGTCGCTGATCATGAATAAGATTTATCTTTCGGCGGATGCATATCTGCGGGACACGTTTCGTCTGGCGCGACAGGTGATGGATTCCGGGTGGTTGCCTGATGAACTGATCGCCCTGTGGCGGGGCGGCGCGCCGGTCGGCGTGGGAATACATGAATTTCTAAGTTATCATGGGATCCAGGTCGGGCACCACGTTCTCAAGTGTAAATCCTATACGGGCATCCAGACCCATTCGCAGGAGGTCATCTTCGAGAGCGAGGAGGGGGTCCTCTCGCTTCTGAAACCGGGCGAGCGGGTACTGGTGGTGGATGACGTCTTCGATAGCGGCAACACGATGCGTGCGATGTTGGCGAAACTGGCGGGACGGGGACTGGACGTGAAGCTGGCGACGGTCTACTGGAAACCCAATGCGAACCAGACCACGCTGAAACCCGATTACTATGTGAATCTCACCGATGAATGGCTGGTCTTCCCGCATGAGATGGAAGGGCTGACGCCGGAGGAGATCCGGATCAAGGATCCCGTGCTTTACGGGTTACTGCGTCGGGATCCGGATCCTAAAGAAGGCGTTGGTCGGGTTCCGCGGTTTGTAGCTGTTGGTGATCGCGACAGGGGGCCGGCGGACTAGGATATTCTGCCAAGCGCCCGTGGGTGACGTGGCGCGTTGAAGATATTGCGTGCGCGTCTCGCCGCCGGTCCAGGAGAGGACGCCGTTTGTGAAGGCGATAAACCGCAAGGCGGAAACGGGGTCGTTGGGGTCGGTTCCGGCCCAGTACTCTTTCCAGGTCGGGCTGCCGTCGCCGTCGGGGTCGGATTCCGCCGCCACTTCATAATCGCCTGTGAAACCCTGCCCGATGAGCCAGTTGAGGGGAACGGCCCGCGTGGCGGTTACGGGTTGGAGGGTAATGGGGACAATCGGCTGGAATTCCGCCGCGCCGTTTGAGAAGATGCCCAATATGAGCGATTCGGGCTGGACCGGATCCAACCTTTCCGCGCTGATGCGATAGGCGATGGTGGCGGTTTCTCCGGCGGCCAGTGTGCCGACGGTCGAGGTGTCGGCTTGGAGGAATGCGGGAAGTCCCGCGTCGGCGTAAAGTCTGGGTTCCGCGACATACCACCCCTCGTCGGAGGTGTTGGCGTCGGAAGAGAAGGTGAACCGGATGCGGACGGTTTGGCCGGCGTATGCCGCGAGGGGGATCCGGAGAACCTGCCATCCTTCGGATCCGTCACCCGCCAGGCAGGGGGTTCCGGCGGGAAGGGGCGATTCGGGATTCTTCGCGATCTGGTAGGCGTAACCGCCGAGCGGTGTGAGGGTCTCCCAGGTGTCGCCGCCATTGGAAGAGATGGAAAGCGTCGCGCCGTCCCATGTCTGGTCCGGTTCGGTCTCCCAGCGCTCACAGGCCAGCCAGTAGCGAAGGACCAAAAATCCCTGTTCGGGAACGGCGAACGTTGGCAGGTCGAGATGGGCGCAAAGATTCTCCGGATAGGTGAAGGTGGCGGTGTCGCCGCAATACCAGACGGGCGAGCCGTCTTCCGAACGGTGGGTGGTGCGCGTCCATCCGCCACCCTCGATCCGCCAACGGACATCATCGACCGGGAATGTTTCGGTGACGGTGAGGATCTTCGCGTTCCAGATGAGATCGGGACCGGCGCGGTTTTCCAGCGAGAAGGCGAGCGGGGTCTCCGATGCGAGCGGGACATTCATGCTGATCGGCCGGTCGGGTGTCAGGCTCGGAACCGGTCGGGTGTAGTCGGCGGTCAGAGTGGCGGGATCGGAAGCGCCGTAAAAATCTTCCGGTCGGGCCGCGCCGAGCGCGTCATAGGCGAAAATCCGGTATTCGACGGTTTTCCGGCCGAAGGATGGTGGTTGGATCTCGACGGTGTACACATCATTGGAGAGGAGCGTCATGGTTGCGGTTTGCCATTCGGCATCGCCGGTTTCGCGCCAGCGCAGCGTGACGGATTCGATACGGAAATTGTCGGTGACGGTCGCCGTCACGGTCCACGGCGGATAATCGGTGAGGATCGTGGCGTCCTCCAGCTCACAGGTGATAACGGGCGGGGTGGGGACGCTGACGGGATCGGCGGGATCGCTATTGTCCTTACTCTCCTCCAGGTTCGTCCAGCCGTCACCATCGAGATCGTCCTGGGCATCGATGTCGGTTCGGCGGTTGAAGTGGCGCAGGGTCCACCAGTCGGCGATGCCGTCATTATCCGAGTCCAGCGTGTAGGGCAGGTAATGGGCTTGGACGGCGCGGGCGGTGTCGAGCGAAATGCCGGTGACGGGGTTCTCGGTGTGTCGGTTGCCGTCGATGAGCCAACCGGCGAACCCGTAATCGAATCCGCTGACGCGGATCAGCTCTTCGGCGGTTTGGGTCGTGACGATGGAACCGGTGTCGTGCCATGTGCGCTGAAGGTCATTGGTCCGTTCGAATCCCGAGGAGTAAGTCGTGACCCGCTGTTCGGTGAAGGTGACCTGTTCCCCCCAGTGCCAGGTTACGGTGGACGGTTCCGAGGGGATGAAGGTGAAACAGTTGGTGGCGCCTGACGCGGGGGCGGAACCGGTACCCGTGAACCCGAGACAACGGGCGCGGAGCGTGTCGGAGACGGAGACGTGTTCGGGCGCGGTGAGCGTGAGCGGCATGAGGGCGGTGACCGTATGGATGCCGTAAGCGGGTGTCGGATCGCCATAGGTGTCGGGCTCGCCGAGGATGTCGAGCTGGAGCGGCGCGTTGATGTAGGTTGTGTAGGGGCCGGAACGGGTTTCCCCCGTATCGGGCTGGACGGCGACAATTTCATAATGCCAGTAGCCCGGTTCCCCGCGCGGCGGGATTTCGGCGGTGTAGGTACGGTCTTCCGACAGGGCGGCGGGGGCGGTGGTATGCCACTCGCCGGTGGCGGCGGTTGCGTCGCCCAAGGCATACCGGAGATAGACGTATGCGGTGTTGTTGGTCAAGGGCAGCCGCGATTGGACCGTGAAGGTGACCGGTATCGGATCCGTGACGGAAGGGTGGCTAGTGGCGGGGGTGTGGACGATGACCGGCTCGGCGTCGAATCCGCCGCGCACGTAGAGCGCGACAGCCCCACCCTCCTCAGGCGTGAAGGGGCAGCGCGTGGCGGTCACGTTGAGTGTGTAGACGCCCGGCTGGGGGGCCGCGATGCGGATCGCTTCCGTCGTGTTGGCCGTATCGGGTTCATGGCCGCCGTTCGGGTAAAGGTGGGTGCCATCGGGGGCGATACAGACCAGATCGTAGTTGTTGACGAGATGGGTGGCGGCATTCTCCACGCTCGGGTAGTCAATCCAGCAGAGGACGGCGGTGAAGGGTTCGGCGGATTGCAGGGTGAAGGTCCAGGTGCCGGTCTGATGGTTCGGGATGCGGATGTCGTCAATCAGGCGGATCATCTGGTTGTTCGGATGGACGGCATCGGCGATGTTCAGTTCTCCCCAGCCTTCGGCGGAATTGGGGGATTGGGCGGGAATCTCCCGTTGGGCGTCGGTGCCGTATTGGCCCGGGGCGAGGGAGTGCGTCCCGCCGACCAGCATGGCTTTCAGAAGGGCGGCGGTCGGTTGCGGGATCCCGGCCCGTTCGACGGCATATTGCCGCATCAGGGCCGCTGCACCGGCGACGAGCGGGGTTGCCATACTGGTTCCGCCCATGAAACAGTATCGGTTGTTGAGCCCGGGATAGTCGCCCCAGTTGTTGTCGCCGAGGGTTGATCGGGTCGAGACGATGTCGGTACCGGGCGCGACCAGTTCCGGTTTAATCCGCCCGTCGGCGCAGGGACCACGCGAGGAGAAGGCCGCCAGGCCGGTGTGCACACCGTCATAGGGGGTGGAGATGAGGTCGCCATTGATCGGCTTCTTCCGGAATCCGAAAATCGACCATTTGCGCGAGGAGTACCCGCCGCTTCCGGAGGGCCGGTCATTCTCGGAGGCGCCGACGCAGAGGAGGTTTTTGGCGATTGACTCTTTGGTCAGGGAATCGGGATCGACCACGCCGTCGCCATCCACATCCTCACCCTCATTTCCGGCGGCGAAAACGGGAAGGAAGTCGGGATGGCTCCAGACGAAACGGTCGATCTGCCGCGTGGCGGTCGCGTAGATACCGTTCGAGTACGGGTCGCCCCAACTGGCGGAGTGGATGCGGCATCCGAGGGTGTAGGTGGGGGCGAAGAGGTCGGCGAGATCATCGGGTATTCCGAAGAGGTTTCCAAGGGAGTCTGTCCGGAAGGCTTGCACGATCAGGCTCACGCCATAGGCTGTGCCGCGAAAACGCCCGCCGCTGGAAAACCCGTTTCCGGCGAGGCACCCGGCAGTGTGGGTGCCGTGCCCGTTGGTGTCCGATCCGTCGCCTTGGTCATCCAGGGGGATGACTTGCAGAACCGCATCCCGAAGGTCGGGGTGCAGGGTGGCGGGATTGCCCGTATCGACACCGGTATCGGACTGTGAGACGATCTGCCCCGCGCCGGTCAGTTCCCAGGTTTCCCACAGGGAGTCGGTCGCCATTCGAGACGGGGAGTGGGCGATATCGGTCATCAGTTTCGGGGGCTGGTACGGTTCGATCCAGCGGACCGTGCCGTTCTTCGCTACATCCTGAAGACTGTCGGAATCGAGTTCGGCGATGAGCCGGGATTTTTGGGAAAGGAGCCTGCCCGAGGCGCGGGTGATGGCTTCCGCGAGCGGTGCGAGATCTTCCGCTTGGAGGGTGACGATCGAGACGGTGACACGGGCGGATGCCGTGCGGGCGAGATGCAGGAGGGCGGGCGCGAATTTGTCCTCGGGCGCCAGTTCGGTCAGGAAACGCAGGCTGGGCCGCCCTGCCCATTCGCGCAGGGTTTGCGGGGCGCCTTCCACCAGTAGCGCGCGGCTGGGTAGATATCCCGTAATCCGGATTCCGGATGCGGCGACGGCTGTTCGCAGGTCGGCATCCGGTTCCGTCTCGAATTGCATGATCGCCGGGAGCGTTCCGCGCGGCGTGAGCCGGTTTTCGTGCGTCTGGCCGAGGTGGTCGCCGGTTTCCTGGTCGGTGCGGATCCGGCGGGATACCAGCAGAATCTGATGTTCGGGCGGGATGTCCGGTAAGAACCGGGGGATCGGGGCGTGGAAGGCTTGAAGCCGCCGTTCCGCCTCAGCCGGGGCGATGCGCGGCAACGGGGCTGGACGGTGGCGCGGAAGGGCTTGGGGATGCGACGTCGCGGGGACGGTTTCAGTCGCTTCGCGTCTGAGGCGGGATACGGAAATCAGCCGGACTCCCGAAAGGAGAATCAGAAACAGGAAAAGGCCAGCCGCCAAACGTTTCAACCAAGTTTTTTGCCGATGTGTCATGTCGCCCATATTGAAACATAAGTCGGGGAGGATGAAAAGGGTAAAGGTCGAAAGGCGAAAAGGGCAACTTTCCCACTTTCAAAGCGGCTTTCAAGTTTGGTAAACTGGGAATGTTATGAGTCGGTATCGGTGTCCCTATTGCAAAAAAGAGTTTGATGCGTTGCCGCCTTCGGTTTGTCCCGGATGCGGGCGGGTGATGCGTGGCGCGAAGACGCGCGATCCGGACGCGCGGCAGGTGCGGGCCAGGAAGATCCGTGAGATCTGGCGTGAGCACGACCAGCGTAAGGCGGAGCTGGGGGGGATGCCCGCGCTCGTATGGCGGAATCCGAAGTTTTATTTCGGGGTGATTCTGATCTTTGTCGGCTTGGGCGCGGCGCTCTTCCGGCGGGCGGACAGCGCCGGCCGGCGGGAGACGGAGCCCCCTGAACTTCGGGCGGGTCGGCATGTTGACGTGCTGGCGGAGGCTCTGGGGCGGTACCATTTCCATACGGGGCGCTATCCGACGGCGGAACAGGGATTGGCGGCGCTGGTTCGGAATCCCATGACGGTGAAGGGATGGGACGGCCCGTATATCAACCAGCTGCGCAAAGATCCGTGGGGAACGCCGTACGGGTACCGTCCGGGCGCCGATGGGGGAGTTCCGTCGGTTTATTCCTGTGGGCCGGACCGGGTGGCGGGCACGGCGGACGACCTGATTCCCGATGCGGCGCGGTTCGATCCCGGAACGGAGTGGACAAACGGTTGGGTGTCGGCGGAAGAGCGGTGGCCGGGTGTCCGGATTCTCAATTCGGTGCGCGAATCGGACGAGTGAAAACAAAACGGGCGGGAGCCGGATGGCCCCCGCCCGTTTCGTTGAATGTCCAGGCGATCGTTAGTTCGTCTTACGGCCGGCGATACCGACCTTGCTGTCGCGGGCTTTCTCGTGCGGACGGAGGGAACGGCAGGCCGCGCCCGCTTTCCACATCTCGGTGTTGGCCATCTCGTTCAACTGCGCATCCAGCTTCTCCTTGTAGTCGGGAGCGCCGCAATCGCGGAGGACTTCCTTGCACTCCGTGCCGGAAACGACTGACTTATAGAGGCGCTTGAAGACCGGGAGATTGGCTTTCTTGAAGATCGGCCGCCACTTCAGCGCGCCGTGCTGCGCGGTCGCGGAGCAGTTCTTGTACATCCAATCCATGCCGTTCTCGTCGACCAGCCGGATCAGGCTCTGGGTCAGCTCCTCGACCGTCTCGTTGAAGGCTTCGGAGGGCGTGTGGCCGTTCTCGCGGAGAACCTCGTACTGGGCCTCCATCATCCCGCAGAGCGCGCCCATCAGAACGCCGCGCTCGCCGGTGAGATCGGAGGAGACCTCGTGCCGGAAGGTGGTCGGGAAGAGGTAACCGGAACCGATCGCGATGCCGAGGGCCTTCGTGCGCTCTTCCGCGCGCCCGGTCGCATCCTGCTGGACGGCGTAGCTGGAGTTGATGCCCGCGCCGCTGAGGAAGTTGCGGCGGACGTTCAGACCCGAACCCTTCGGGGCGACCATGATCACATCGACATCCTTCGGCGGGATGATCTTCGTGTATTTGCTGTACTCGATCGAGAAACCGTGGGAGAAGTAAAGCGCCTTCCCGGCGGTCAGGTACTGTTTCACGACCGGCCAGATCTGCATCTGGGCGGCATCCGTGACGAGCATGTTGATGATGGTGCCCTTCGCGCAGGCCTCATCGATGTCGAAGAGCGTCTTGCCCGGCACCCAGCCGTCCTTGACCGCGCGCTGCCAATCCTTCTTGAATTTTTTCGACTGGCCGACGATGACATTGAAACCGTTGTCGCGCATGTTCAGCGACTGGGCGGGGCCCTGGACGCCATAACCGATTACCGCGATGGTCTCTTTCTTCAGGACCTGCAACGCTTTCTTCAACGGAAACTCTTTACGTGTGACGACGGTCTCGATGACGCCGCCAAAATCCATTTTGGCCATTTGTAACTCCTCGTTCGCTCAATCCCTTACACGCCCCAAACATGGCACCCGCCATTTCGGTGTAAGTGAAAATATATCATACCATCCTTCGTACACACCGCAAGCGTAAATCGTCATGGGGGCGGAACGCGAAGGGAATGGGATGCGGGATTCGCGATACCGGGTCAGTCGCGGGGACGGAGATAGAAGCGGCCGATGACGCGCGAGGTGCTGATGGTGTTGATGAAGGCATCGGGGTCGATCGCTTTGCACAGGGTGTAGATGCGGGGCGTGTCGTCTGCCGCCACGACAGAGATGACGACATCGCGCTTCGCGCCGGTGAACCCTCCCCGCCCGTCCAGGACCGTCGCCCCGTGATGGCTCAGGCGGTAGATCGCCTTGCAGATCTTCACCGACTGGGTGGTGACGATGATCAGCGTCTGGTACTGGTAGGTGCGGTACATGAGGTGGACGACCTGCAACGTCATGAATTGATAGATGATCGAGTAGAGCGCCCCCATCCAGCTGAACCGGAAGCCGCCCGCGAGCAGGATGGCCGCGTTAAAGGCAAGGATGATGTTCCACGTCTCGCGGCCCTTCCGTTCGGAGAGATAGATCGCGATGAAATCGGTACCGCCGGTTGTCGCGTTCCAGCGGAGGCAGAGCGTCATGGCGAAACCGAAAACGATACCGCCGAAGAGAGCGGTCACGAAGGGGTCGGTCTGCAGGCGGGCAAGGTCCTTCGCCGGGATAAGGGCGGTGACCGCATCCATCGGCATGAGGTCAGTGAAGAGGCCGGTCAGAAAGATGACATAGAGCGACTGAAGGGTGAACCGTTTGCCGATGCAGGTGAATCCGATCCAGACCGGTACCGCGTTCAGGATCAGGTTGATGGGAAGGAAGGGGACGGTGACCTGCCATCCCAGGCTGTTGGCGAGGTCCTGCCCGATCCGTTGCAGAAGCATGGCGAGTCCCGTCACACCGGCAGGGTAAAGGCCACCCCATTCGACGAACGTCCGGTAATTCAGCGCCATCAGCAGCGATGCCGCCGTTAAAACAAGGTAACGCAGGATCTCTGTACGGTAACAGGATTTCATCCTTATTCCCCTCCGGACGCATATCTTACCACACCCCGGGGAATCCCGTCCCGCCAAAAACGTCATTCGATGAAATGAAATGGGGTTTGCGATTGGGGGGAGGGTAGGGTATACTTATATCTTCATTCATCGAGGTAGAGTATTATGTTTGAACCGGTGTCGAATAAAACGGATTTCCCGAAAATGGAGCGGGACGTGCTCGCGTTTTGGGAAGCGGATGGAACCTTCAAAAAGAGTTTGGACAGGAATCGCGACAAGCGGGATTTCGTCTTTTACGACGGGCCGCCTTTCGCGACGGGCCTGCCGCACTATGGCCACCTGCTGGCGGGGACGATCAAGGATATCGTGCCCCGGTACCAGACGATGCGAGGCTTCCATGTGGAGCGCCGGTTCGGATGGGACTGCCACGGGTTGCCCATCGAGGCGCTGGCGCAGGATGCGCTGGGGGTGAACGGGGCGGCGGAGATCAAGCAGCTTGGCGTGGACCGGTTCAACGAGCAGTGCCGCTCGATGGTCTTGAAGTATGTGAACGAGTGGCGCCGGACGGTGACGCGGATGGGGCGCTGGGTCGATTTCGACAATGACTACAAGACGATGAACCCCACCTTCATGGAGACGATTTGGTGGGTCTTCAAGCAACTCTGGGATCAGGGGCGTGTCTATCGTTCCCACCGGATCATGCCGTACAGCTGGAAGCTGAGCACGCCGTTGAGCAACTTCGAGGCGGGCAGCAACTATAAGGATGTCCAGGATCCCGCGGTCACCGTCCGGGCCAAGGTCCTCTCCGGTGCCGATCCGGCGTGGGGCGAGACCTATCTGCTGATCTGGACGACCACGCCCTGGACCCTGCCCGAAAACCTCATGATCTGCGCGGGCGCGGAGATCGACTACTGCGTGGTACGGGACGTGGCGGACAGTGTCAATTTCGTGATCGCGCGTGACCGGCTCTCCGCCTACTACAAGAAGCCGGAGCAGTACGAGGTGGTGGCGGAGCTGAAGGGCGCCGATCTGAAGGGGTGGAGCTATGAGCCGATCTTCCCGTACTTCGCCCACCTGGCGGCGGAAGGGGCCTTCCATGTCCTGAACGACAACTACGTGACGACGGCGGACGGCACCGGTCTGGTCCATATCGCGCCGGCGTATGGCGAAGACGATTTCCGGGTTTGCCGCGAGGCGGGTATGACGGCGTTCGCCGATCCGCTGGATGCCTCGTGCAACTTCACCGACGCGCTTCCCGAGTACGCGGGCCGTTTCTGCAAGGATTGCGACAAGGATCTTATCAAGCGGTTGAAGGCCGAAGGAAAACTGGTTCACCAGTCCACCATCGTCCACTCCTATCCCTTCTGCGACCGGACCGACACGCCGCTGATCTACCGGGCGATCGATGCCTGGTACGTGCGGGTGGAGGACCTCCACGAGCGGCTTTCGGCGAACAACGACACGGTCCACTGGATGCCGGGGTATGTGGGTGACAAGCGGTTCGGGAACTGGATCAAGGACGCGCGGGATTGGAACATCTCCCGAAACCGGTTCTGGGGCTCCTGCATCCCGGTGTGGATCAACGAGGCGGATCCGAACGACATGATCTGCGTCGGGTCGGTGGCGGAACTGGAGGCGCTCTCCGGCCAGAAGGTAACCGATCTGCATAAACACTATGTCGATCAGATTCTGATCCATAAGGACGGAAAGACCTACCGCCGGACACCGGAGGTGCTGGACTGCTGGTTCGAGTCCGGGTCGATGCCCTACGCGCAGCAGCACTATCCGTTCGAACGGAAGGACGAGGTGGCGAGTTTCTTCCCGGCCGATTTCATCGCTGAGGGGCTTGACCAGACCCGCGGGTGGTTCTACACGCTGATGATCCTCGGAACCTGCCTCTTCGATCGCTCGCCCTACAAGAATGTGGTGGTGAACGGGCTGGTGTTGGCGGAGGACGGGAAGAAGATGTCTAAGCGGCTGAAGAACTATCCCGATCCGACACACATTCTGGATGTCTACGGCGCGGATGCATTGCGCCTCTACATGATCTACTCGCCGGTGGTGCGGGCGGAGAACCTGCGCTTCTCCGAGGCGGGGGTGAAGCAGATTCTGCGCGACCTCCTGATCCCGTGGTGGAACGCCTACAGTTTCTTTGTGACCTATGCGAACGTGGACGGCTTCCACGAGGCCGAGGTGACCCGGCCGGAGAGCCCGAACGAGTTGGACCGCTGGATCGTCAGTTCGCTCGAGACGCTGGTCCATGACGTGACCGACGCGATGGACGTGTATGACCTGCAGCGTGCGGTGCGTCCCTTTGTCGCCTTCATCGAGGATCTGACCAACTGGTACATCCGCCGCAGCCGCCGCCGTTTCTGGAAGTCCCAGAACGATGACGACAAACTTCACGCCTACCGGACGCTGCGGTATGTGCTGGTGCAGCTCAGCAAGGTGGCGGCACCCTTCACGCCCTTCATCAGCGAGACGATCTACCGCAATCTGCGCGGGGCGTCGATGCCGGAATCGGTGCATCTGTGCGACTTCCCGACGGCCGACGCCGCCGCGCGCGACGAGGCGCTGGAGCGGCGGATGGCGCTGGTGCAGCAGGTGGTGCGGCTGGGTCGCCAGCTTCGTACCGAAAATGATCTCAAGGTCCGGCAGCCGCTCTCGACGCTTCATGTGGTCTCGGCGGACGCCTCGATCCGTCAGAGTCTGGAGGGGACGGAGGAGCTGATCACCGACGAGTTGAACATCAAGACCGTCTCCTACGGAACCGACGAGACCGCGCTGGCGGAGATCGCCGTCAAGGCCGATTTCAAGAAGCTCGGTCCGAAGTTCGGCCCGAAGATGAAACAGGTGGCCGGAGCGATCGCGGCGTTGCCGTCCGGGACGGCGGCGGAGCTGGCGGCGAAGAAGGCTGTGACGATTGAGGTGGGCGGCGAGAGCCTGACGCTGGAGCCGGAGGATGTGATCATCCGTCGGACGCCGAAGGCCGGGATGATCGTCGCCTCCGAGGGGGATTTGGTGGTCGGGCTGGAGACCGCGCTCACGCCGGAGCTGATCCGCGAAGGGTTGGCGCGGGAGTTCGTGAGCCGTATCCAGAACCTTCGGAAGGAGGCCGATTTCGAGGTGACCCAGCGGATTGCGGTGACGGTCGATGCCGATGCCGAGGTCGTGGCGGCGATCGAGGCGTACCCCGACTACGTAAAGGGTGAGACGCTCTGTGAACGGCTCGCCTTCGGGCCGGTCGAGGGCGAGGCGGTGGACCTGAACGGACACGCGGCGAAACTCGCGGTGGCGAAGGCGGAGTAGGACGCGAAGCGGGTGAGAAACCGTGCCCGATGCGCCCATGTGAAGGGGTCTAGCGTTTCTGGAATTTCGAGAGGCTCTAGGCGAGAACGCCAAGGAGGTGCGGGATGAGGCATGACGTTTGGCTGAAACGGGAAATGGCGCAGTGGGAGCGGGAGGGGATCGCCGACGCGGCGACCCTCGCCCGGATCGCGGCGCGGTATGAGACCCGCCGGAACGGGTTGTCGATCGGACAGATCATCTTCAGCACGTTGGGGGCGCTCCTGATCGGTCTGGGGGTGATCGCGCTACTGGCCCATAACTGGCAGTCCTTCGGACGCCCGATGCGGACCTTCCTCTCCTTCCTGCCGCTTGTGCTGTGCGCGGGCGGCTATCTCCTCGGACAGCTCGGCCGGAAACCTTTCGGGCGGGGATACCATGAGGCGCTCGGCATCTTCTGGACTTGCGCGGTAGGGGCGTCGATCGCACTGGTCGCGCAGACCTACCACATCTCCGGCGATCCCCAGCGGTTTGTTTTGGTGTGGGGATTGCTGACGCTGCCGGTCCTATACGGGACACGAGCGTTGGGGAGCATGGTGGCGTATTTTGTCCTGATGGTCGTCTGGACGGGGATGGAGCAGGACGCCGGGGGCGTCGGGTGCTTCTTCTGGCTGCTGGCGTTGCCGGCGGTTCCGCTGGTGGTCACGGAGTGGCGGGAGTCGGGTCCGGTTCGCCGGGCGTGGCTGGGCTGGACGCTCGGGATCACGCTGCTGACGGCGCTCGGGATCGCGCTGGAGCGTTGCCTGCCGGGGCTCTGGATCATCATCTATTCGGGACTTTTCGCCGCGCTTTTCTTCTTCGGTCTCGCGCGGGAGGAGGACGAGGTGAGCGGGTCGTATCTGCTGCGGCCGGGGTTTCTGCTGGGCGCGTTGGGACTTTGGGTCCTATCATTTGCCCTGACATTCGACGATTGCTGGGAACAGGCATTTCGGGTGAGCTGTTACCGGAATGATATGCGGTATCACGCTTGGGCGGGGTGGGCGCATGACGTCGTCCTGGCGGTTGCTGCGCCGTTGACCGCCGTGGCACTTGCGGTCTTCGCGCGGCGGCGGGGGAAGCTTCCGATCTGCGGTTGGGCGTGGGGTGCGTTGCCGATCATGGCGGTGGCGCTGGCGNNTTGCGGGCGCCGCCGCCGCGATGAGCGAGTGGGATTGGGAGGAGCCCGCGGCCTTCGCCATGCTGCTGTTCTTCGCGGTGTGCGGTCTGGTGACCTTGATCGACGGTATCCGTTCTTCCGCGCTGGCCAAGATCAACATCGGGACGGTGACAATCCTGGCGGCGATCTTGCGGAAGTTCCTCTCCGACGACTGGTCATTTGTGACGAAAGGGGTGGTCTTCATCCTGTGCGGTATTGTTTTTTTGGTGGTGAACGGTATCTGTTCGCGGAAACTGCGTCAGACGGGGAGGGCGGCCCATGAATAAAAAGAGATGGCTTATCGGATTGGTCCTGCTCGGCATCCTCATGCAATTCCTCTGCGTGGGCGGGATGATCGTTCAGAAGGAACGGGTGTTGCGGAACGGGACGCTCCATCGGTTCAAGGTGCAGCCGGTCGATCCGTGGGATCTGATGCGGGGGCGGTATGTGACCCTCTCGTTTCCGGATGCCAACGCTGTGAAGAGTGATAAAGAATATGATGGGTCCGAGTGGGTGTATGTCCGCTTGAAGAAGAATGACGAGGGGTTCTCGGCGTTCGATACCGTTACGCGGGACCGGCCGGAGGAGCTGTCGGACACGATCCGGTTGCGGGTCTACTACTGTTCAGGAGACTACGTCTATGTAACCAACCGGATCGAGAAATCGGCGAATGGGGACGGTAAGGATGCCAATCCGGTGGTTAGGCGCGAATCGGGGACTTATACGGTCCATCTCAAGACACCCTTCTCGCGTTTCTATATGGACGAGGATGCGGCGCCCGAGGCGGAGCGGCTGGTTAACAGACAGAATGAGCGGGATCGGAAACCCGCCGTGGCGTGTGTGCGGGTGTTGAACGGACAGGCGGTGCTGGCGGATCTGGAGATCGACGGCCAGCCGATCACCGCGTGGCTGAAGGCGAATGGGGAAAAAGAGACGCGATCGGAACCCGCTCCCGAACGATAACGGTGCATCCCGTGCGTTGGATTTCCCTAGATATTCATTCGGGGCTTCGAGACGGCTTCCGACGCTTGTATCTTGCTTCGAACCGGTAAATGGTTTATAACAATCCTGTTTCGATGATGGTTGAGGTGTTTCAGATGAGGAGGAGTTGGTTATGGTAAAGGGTAAAGCGTTTTTGTTTTTGACGGTGATGGTCGGTCTTTCCGCAATGGCCGGGATCAGCGTGCCGATGATCATTTCCCACCGCGGGGAGTCCGCAGACGCGCCTGAAAACACGATGGCGGCGTTCCAGCTGGCGGTCGAGCACGGGGTGGACGCGATGGAGTGTGATGTGTACGTCACCGCCGACGGGGTTCCGGTGATCATGCACGACAAATCGATGCGGCGCACCACCGGTGTCAACTCCAACATCACCGACCTGCCGGTCGCCACCGTCACCAACACAGTCGCCACGGCGTTCGGCTCCTGGGCGAGCAGCGCATACGCGGATGAGAAGGTTCCGCTACTGGCGGACTATCTGGCGTTGCTGCGTCATTCCAATATCAAAGCCGTGATCGAACTGAAAGAGGGTAACCCCAACAGCGACACCTTCATCAACGCCGTCGCGACGGCGGTGGCCGGCGAGGCGGCGGCGACGCCGGATCGGGTGGTCTTCATCTCCTTCGGGGCCGATCTGGTCTCCAAGATCCACCAGGCGCTTCCCACCTATCAGGCGCTGTATCTGGTCAATGCCTGCCCCTCTGACGTCAACAGCTTGATTACCACACTGGCGGCGTGCAATGCGACCGGTGTCGATGCGTCAAGCGGGTTTGATGCCGACTATGTGGCGGCGGTCCATGCCGCCGGCTATACGTTTGTGACCTGGACGGTGGACAGCGCCGCCACCGCCTACAATCAGACCCTGATGGGCGTGGACGGTATCACCACCAACACCGGCAGGGTCCTGAGGGATTCCCTCACCGAACAGGTCGAGGCGCTGAACGCGGCCGAGGCCGCCCGTGTCGCCATGTACGCCGGGCTGATCGCGAACAATGTGCCGGCGCGGGGCGGCTTTATGCGGGTGGACGCCGATTCGTACGCGCCCGGTATGCTCATCAACTTTGACGGTGTCCGCAACCGGGGGTTCGGCAATCCGCATGACCCCTTGGCGGAAAGCTGGGTCAACCTCGGTTCGCTGGGCACGGGAATCAATCTCTCGTTCACCGGGACGGTCGTTTGGGAGGATGACGGTTTCTATTTCAATCAGGCCACCCGTGCGGTCACGGCAGGGAATTGCGAGCTTCCGGCGGTCTTCTCCATGCAGTACGCGATGGACATCCCGAATATCGCCACCGCCAACCAAACCACCTATCCGAACTACTTTTCCGTGGTTAAAAGCAAGCTGGACAATGGCGTGTTCACCCGCAACAACAACAAGCAGCGGCTGGAGATGAAACTCACCGAGTACGGGGTTTCCGAGAGTCCCCGGTTGTATGTTCACAACTGGGAAGGCCGGTACGCGACCTTTATTCTCGATTCCGCCACGGTTTACGGCACCCAGACCACCAATCTCGACTATTCGGTCTCGCGCAGTTCTCCCAAGGCGACATCCTATCCGTGGATGTTCGGCTCCGGAAGCGGCGGAACGACCGACGGTTCCGGTTACGCCACCCGTTACGCGAAAGGCACCTACAAATCCATCCGTTTTTATGACCATGCGTTGACTACGGACGAGATTGCGTGGAACCGGATGATCGACGAGATCCGGTTCTGGGGTAAAGATGAACCGGTGACGGTGAAGGTTACCAGTTCCGATTCCCGTTTTGAAGGCGTGGAGGAGAACGGCAACTACCTGCTCACCGTTCCCCACACCTTCACCGCGACCAATGTGGTTTACAATGGCGACGTATTCGCGCCGTGCGGGTACATGCTGGAGGCCTGGGATGCGGGCGCCCAAGGTTGGGTGGTGGCCGAAACCGGCGAAACCGCCAGCTACACCTATACCCCCGGCACCTCACCTGCGCGGGTCCGTCTGACCTGGCAGTGGGCGGGCCTCACCCGCATCAGCGGCACCTACGATCTGGCGACGGAGGCAACCGTCATTTCCGGTGACGCATTGGTGGCCGATGGCGCGACCATCGTTTCCGCGGGTTTTGCGGAGGATGGGACGGGCTTGTCCGTCACCGGCGATTTTAGGGTACAGGGGAACTTGACTTTCGATCTGACCGGATTCTCCGGCGGCACCTTCACGCTGGTTTCCGCCAGTACGTTGACCCTTGACAACGGGGCTACGGTGTCCCTGTCGAATGTCGGTACGGTTGCCGGGGTCAGGCGGAGATTGTCCTGCACGGAGAACAGCATCCTGCTGATCGTCGAGCGCGACAACCAAGTGGACGAATATGTTATCAACGGGGATTTCGCGCTTGAGGGAACCACATTGGGCAATACCGCCACCGCAGACGGCGGCGCGGCGTGGGCCTACTCTTACAATGGCGGCTTCGCGATACCGTGGTGGAATCATGCCTCCAGAGGCTGCGGGTTGACGGTGGAGAATACCCCCTGGCTGGCGGCCGGGCAGACCAACGGCGGTACCTATTCGTATTATGCCCAGCAAACCGAGGTTGACCTCTCGCAGGATTTGGGCGTGATTCCCGCCGGTGTCTACCGTTTCTCGTACAACATCGCCGCGCGGCCCAGCTATGCCGGATCGCTCATGGAGGTGACCCTCGGAAAGAACGGAGAGACCCTGCTTGGGTACCGTACGGAGGAACTCACCAACACCTGCTTCGCCTGTTACGAATCGGTTGTGGTGTTGACCGAGGCGGCCGATTACGGGTTGTGTTTCAGGCATCTGGTGCCGTCCGGCGACAAGGCGGTCATCTTGGACGACATCTCCTTCCGCCGTCAGGGTATTGACGGGTGGACGCTGTCGGGAGGGACCACGATCATCGACGGCATCGGTCTGGGCGCGGAGGTTCCGGCCCGCAGTTTTGTGGACGGCAATGCCGCGATCCGGTCGGGATCGCAGCTCACCTTCTATCCGGTTTACGGTATCGGTACGCTGAATGTCGGCGGTACCCTGACCGTTGAGGGCCCAGTGACGGTGGATGTCGCGGGATCGGAGACGTTGCTGTGCGGCGAGTTCACGTTGATCGAGGCCGGACAGCTGGCGATAGCGGCCGATACCGCCTTCACGTTGGCATCCGGCGTCGTCTTCGGCGAGAACCGCGCCGGAACGCTGGAACGGACCGCAACCGGCCTTAAGCTCCGCGTGTATCCAACCGGCACTCCGATTTATAAGCGGAACAATACGTTGTCGGGGAGTTACCACTTCTGGCGTCCGGTGGCTAACCACTACTGGCAGACCAAGTCGAACTGGTCATTAGGCGTGGTGCCGGGATTTGATGCGAACCAACGGCTCATCTTCGTCAAACCGGATTCGGCCGAGATCAACGCGCTTTCGACCTGGACCAGCGGTAATGCCTATCTCTGTTTCTACAACGGCACGGAGACGCCGGTGGTCTTCACGGCCAGCAGTCCCGATTTCGGTCTCAACACCCGTTCGCAGGGCGCTTCCGGCTGGGCGATCGTGCGCGGTTACGGCGTGGGTGGCTACCTGCGGGTGGAGAGCGGTACCCACAGTGTCTCCTATGTTTACACCAACGGTAACTCCGACGAGAGCGAGTGGTCCCACGCCCGGTTTGATATCATGGGCGGGTCGCTGGACGCCTCCGCCGCCTTCCAGTGCTGTAATTTCGATCTCTCGAAGTGCGATGTGCTGATCGACGGCGGCATCGTCACGGTGGCGAGCGATTACAACTCCAATATCAACCCGTTCACCACGTGTACCTTTAAACTGGCATCGGGTTCGATGTCCGTCCGGAATTTCCAGCTGGCCGCCGGGAGCTACAGTTCGTTCGACGGCGAGATCTCCGGGGGAACGCTCTCCTGTTCCGGCAACTTCTCCTTCACCGGGTTGAACCCCGACGCGGCGCGTTTTGTGCTGAAGGGCGGGCGGTTGGTGACCGACGCCATCATGCGTTCCAATGACAAATCGACGTTCGTGATCGACGGCGGTACCCTCGTGCCGTATGGCAATACCGACAACTGGCTCTCTTCCGCCAACTTCCTCACCGTCACCCAGCGCGGTACGGTGGTTGCCGATACCGACGGGCATGATGTCAAGTGGATGGCGACGGTCACCGACGCAGCGGGTGGGAATGATTTCCACTTCACCAAGAACGGGGCCGGGACGTTGACGTTCAATGCGGAGCAACACTTCAGCGGCACCCTGACGGTGGCATCCGGAACGGTGGTCGCCACCCGTCCATTGGCCGCCGAGGCCGTCTCCGTCGCGGCTGACGCCACGCTCTCGTTGGTGGACGGTGCCATCAGTACGCATGCCTTCCAGTCTGTCTCGCTCGAATCGGGCGCGATCCTGGCGCTGGATGTCGCGGCGGACGGATGCGATACCTTTACCTTTGCCTCCATCGACATGACATCCGCATCGTCCGAACATCCGGTGTACATCGACGTGTCGCTTTCCGGTGTGTCGGCGTTGGCCGATGACGTCGTCTACACCTTGATTTCCCGCGGCGTGACCGATGTCTCCCGGTTTGAGCTGCGCGGCGTGGCGGGTGAGCTTTCGGTCCAAAACGGTGCGCTGGTGATGACCAAGCGCGCCTCCGTCTCCAACGAATGGACCGGCTCGGCCAACGACGGCGGCAAGTGGTCGACCGGCGGCAACTGGAGCAACGGCACACCGCCCACCAGTGGCGGTGGCGCGCGCTTCAACACGCCCATTGCCGGAAACACGGTGTTCGACATTCCGGGTCTGGCGTTGGCTGAGATCATCTTCGACGAAGCGGCTGGGGCATTTGTCCATACCGGCGAGGAGTCGCTGACCGTCTATAACGCCATCACCAACCGTTCCTCCTTCGCGCAGGAATTCAAGATGCCGGTGACATTGGGCGTGGACGGCCTCGGTTTCTCGATCTACACCGCCGGCGGCCTGACCATCACCAACACCATCACCCCGACTTGGAAGACGCTGGAGAAAGAGGGTGACGGTACGTTGCTGATCAATGACAACGCCATCGCCAAACTCTCCAGACTGGACATCAAAGCCGGTACCGTGAAACTCAACGACCGCACCGGTACCGTCCTTTCGGCGAACGAAGAGGCCGGAGAGATCCACATCTCCGACGGGGCCGGGCTGGACATCAACCATGCCCCGGCAGCCAGCGGCGCCGTACTGGCGGCGGGTGAGGTTACCCACGGCAAGGTGATCTATTTCGAGGGACAGGGCGCCGATGGCAACGGGGCACTCTACAACTCGAACAACAACGCCACATGGGCCAGCTATTTCAGCCATCTGGTCCTCACCGGCGACGCCAAGGTCGGCGGCGGGCACATGTCGCTGCGGGCGCTTTCCGATTCCGCGTTGAACGACAATGTGATCGAGGGACCGTATGTGTTGGAGATCGCGAACCTCGCCGACGGGTTGGGCTTTACCCACGTGGCGGCTCATTACGATCTCAAGCGCGAGGAGATCACCGGAAAGATCCAGTTCGAGGGTACCCATACCGGTGTGATTGAAGAAGGGGTGCATGTGAAAAACGGAGGAAACGTGATTCTTTACAGCACCACGCTTCCGGAGACCATACCGATCACGGTGGATGACCATGCCGCCAGCGCGTTCTCGCTGGGCTCCGGGACCTCATACATCCAGTCGGCGTTTACCGTCGGCGACGACGCGACGGCCGCGTTCAGCGCCAACAACTCGGTCTTCTTCGACGGGGCGGTCACCAACCGCAACCTGATTTCGTACACCGGCACCGGCAACCTCTACTTCAATTGCGCCCCCGTCATCGGCGGCACATACAAGAACACCGCCGGCACGATCTGGTTCACCCCGGCGGTCAACGCGCCGGAGAGCCATATCACCGTTGATTCCTCCTCCTCGCTGGTGTTTGGCGCCAACAGCGGGACGGGTGCGCTGCCGGTGCTTGGGGGAATCTCGGCCATCGCGTCGAAGAGTGTCGTCTTCCGTCCGCTTGCCCCGACGGTGTTGGACAACGGTTTGTTCGATGATGTGGTGAACAAGTCGCGCGTCTCGAACGGGACGGTCTACATCCAAATGCCGAATAGCGATTCTTGGATGACGCTGACCGGCCGGGTTTGGGATATGTATAGCCTGGCGCTTGGCTCGTCATCCTTCTACGCCAACATGCGCATCGGCGAGGGTTCGTCGATCAACGTCAGCGGTTATCGGCTCACCTTCGGCAGCGTCGATCCCAAGCCTCTGCCGACACAGGTCGAGATCCTCCACGGAGGCGAATTGAGTTACACCGGTACCACACGGACCGGTGTGCTGATCGGCTTCTGGGAGGGCGTGAGCGGCTATCGCCATGAGGTGGTGGTGGACGGCGGCACCTTCACGGTGCCCAACACCTCCATTTATGTGGGCTACTGCTCTCAGTACGGCTACCTGAGCCTGAATGACGGTTTGATCTCGACGAAGGGTATCAATGCCCGCAGCAATATCGCCGAAAACGGGGGCGCGAACAGCACGTTCTCCACCGTCGCGCACGACGAGCGGTTCGCCCAGTTCGGCGGTACGCTGGAATTGGGGGCGAATGGCTTTGTCACTACCCATGAAAAGCAGGGTATGCCCCATCTCGACCTTTCCAACGGCTGTTTGCGGGCTACGGCGGACTTCTCCAACACCTACGGTAAACTGATCGCGGCGTTTGGCGAGTCGCCGGTCGGCGGCGGCACCTATACCATCGACCTCAACGGCCATACGGTCAATTGGAACAACGCCCTGCTGGGCGCGGCGGATGTCACCATCACCGGGCGTGGCGGGTTCCTCACTGACGACAGACTGCAGGGCATCCCCACCGGTAAGTGGATGGTGGATGATCCGGCGGCCACCGTCGATCTCTCCGGCGCGGCGGGATTTGGGGGCGGGTTGTCCCTCGGCCCCGACGCCAAAGCCGAGATTGACATCGGTACCTCTAACCGGGTGGAGTATGCGCTGTTCACCTCGCAGACCTTCAGTTCGCTCGATAATGCGTTGGCCTACTCGAACGCCTATCCGCTGGTCGCCAACTCGTTCAAACAGTTGCACGCCTACCAGTCGGCCGGTACCATCGGGAAGGTGTATTTCTGCTACCGCGGCCAATTCTACGTACCGGAAGAGAAGGCCGGTGCCTGGTACTTCGCCGGTACCTATGACAATCAGTTGGCGTTTGACATCGACGGCGTTAATCTGATCAAGACCACGAGTTATAAAGAGATTGCCACCGCCACCGTCCAACTCACCGCCGGCTGGCACGACTTCCGGGTGGTGTCCTGGGATGACGGCGGTGCGCAGGGCGCGCATCCAGACGCTGGAAACGGCTGGAGCGGGAAGATGGCGTTGGGATACTCGACCGACAATTGGTCGCAGGACAACGAGACGGCGTCGGTCTACACCCGTTTCGACACCGATACGCTGGAGATGCGGATCTCGCCCGTGAGCGAAAGCCGCACCGGGGTCCGGATGCGTCTGAACGGCGCCGGTTCGATCGATACCTATGCCTCGCCAACCGAGACCTATGTGGTGGAGGACAACGAGGCCACCTCGCTTGTCGCCCTGAATTCCTTCAACACCGTCCAGACGCTCGGCGGCTGCAACGCCCGGTTCGACGGCTGGTTCAAGGTGCCGGAAGCGAACGCCGGCGTGTGGGCCTTCACCGGTCAGTATGATGACCGCATCAAGCTGGTGATCGATGGGGCGACCGTGCTGGAAACCGCGGCTTACAACGTCTCCAAGTCCGGTTCGGCGACGCTGAGTGCCGGGTGGCACCGTTTCACGGTCTCGGTTGCCGACACCGGCGGCAGCTGGGGCGGTAAGCTGACGGATGACAACAACACGGTTTGCGCGTTGAAGGTCAAGGCCGCCAACGCGGAGAAAACCCTGGCCTTCAACGGCGACAACTTCCGGGTGGTCTTCTCCTCGGTGGATACCCAGAAAGACCACCTTGCCGGGTTGGGCGGCGTCTCTTCGCTCGCCGAAGGTTCCGAGTTGACCAACAAATCGTCCGGCGTCTGCCCGATCGTGGGCACATTGACCGGTTCCGGCGGGTTGAGCGGCCGATTCGCCTTCGCGGGTGCCGACAGCTGCTGGAAAATCCGCGGCAGTGCCGGATACCTGGAGCTGCTGGACCTTTCCGGTCTCATCAACTCCGATTTTGTGAAAGGGCTTGCGAACATCGCGATGGAGTTCCCGAATGGCGATGCCGCGTCGGCGATTTATCCGCTTTGCGCAGCCGGCAGCCTGACCGCCCCCGAGGCGGAGGCGATCACTGTGACCGCTACCGGAAAGGACGGCGAGGTGCTCCCTGGCTGGCGTGCGGATGTGGTGGGCGGTAAGCTGGTCGTGATTAACCCGCACCCGCATGGAACGGTCCTCATCGTCAATTAATGCCGGATCGGAATACGATTCAACGCGCCCCCGATGGGGAGCGCGTTGAATCGTCAGAACCGTCCACCGTTGAGTGCGTTCAGACGGTGAAGGGGAAGCGGGCCTGGACGGTCATCGCCTCGTCCTTCGCGGAGAGGAGGGTCACGGTGTAGGCTTTGCCTTCGGGTTCCACCGTCAGGATGGTGTGGACACCCTCATAACTGGCCTTGGCGACATCGTTCATCCACGGTTTGCCGTTGTCGACGGCGCGGCGTTCGGTCGGCATGATGCCGGGGCAGATCAGCCGCTCACCGGGATAGAGGGTGCGGTCGGCAAGGCGCGCCATGACGGGATCGACGTTGTGGAGCTGGTCCCAGACGCAACTGATCCAGACCCGTGAACGGAGGGCGGAGACCAACTTCGCGGGCATCGAGTAGTGGCCGTGGTGGTTGATCTTGCTGACATGGACGGGACCGACGGCCTCCGCCTGCGCATCTTCAATCTGGAATCGCGGACGGCCGTCGATGGACGGGACGTTGTCGGAAAAGTCCCCCGCCGTGTAGTAGGCGAAGGGGCCGTAGCGGACGATCATACCCAAACTCATTCCGTTCTCGTTGAGACGGTTGCCCTTGAACCCCGCGTAAAGGTCACGGATCGAACCGTCCTTCATCAGGATCTTGCCGTTGGCGCAGATGTTTTGAACGGTGAATGTCGGGAAACGCGCGGGATCCTTCTTCATCGCCACCTGACGGGTATCGCCGATGCGGAACTTCTCGACCGTGAGCCCATCGCGCTTCTGGAGGTAGGCGTAGAGCTTGCGCATATTGGTCAGCTCGGGCGAGGTGTGAGGGATTGGGTCGTTGTAGTCGGGCCAGCCCCGGTCGATCGCCGTTTTGAAGGTCAGGGTTTCGGCGGCCTGTCCAAAGCCGCTCAGGTAGTAATCTTCACCACGCCCTTCGGTTTTTCCGGCATGCCATGACTCGCCGCCAGTGTGGTCGTCATGAAAGTGGGAGACCATCAGATAATCCACCGCACGTTTGGCGGGATTGACCCGCTCGACGTAACGCGCGATCCACTCGCCCGCGTGGCGCGACTGGTCGGGGAGGATGGGGACGGCCAGTTTGCCGCGTTTGCAGGCGGGGTGGTCGCCGCAGTCCAGCAGCAGGGTGGTTCCGTCCGGGAAGATGTGGAACATCGACTCCGCGACGCCGGTATAGATGAAGTGAATCTGGAACTGGCCCGGTTTCCAACCGCTCCAGGGTTTGCCGACGGAGGGATCTTCCGCCGCTTGGGCGAAGGCCCGGTTCCATTGGGCGAGCCAGCTTGCGCCGGCGCTGAAGATTGCGTTACGCGTGAAGGATCTGCGTGTGGTCATTTCTTTTTCCCCTCTGCCGGATCGTATTTCAAAGCGTGAGAACGGTCGGAGAGCCAGAAGTTGCGGAACGCCTCCTGGAAGGTCTCCATTTCGATCTCCTCAAAAGCGGCGAGGGTCGCCTTGTGCTCGTCACGGGTCTTGGCGAGCGTACTTCGGTAGTTGGGAAGGATGGAGGCGTAGGTTTCGGGGACGACCGAGGTCGGGACCCCTTTCTGCAGGAAGTAGACGAGACCCCACGCCATCGCATACTTGAGCAACTTCTCGGATTGGGTGCCCTCGTAAAACTCATCGTATCCCATCTCAATCAGAAGGGGAAGAAGCGGTGCGGCGAGATCGATATTCTCAACAAGGAACTTCGCGCGGTCCTCATCTTCCGCGATCAGCATCTGGCCCTTACTGCCGATCCAGGCGGGGGCGAAGAAACAGGCGTGGCCCTCGTTCAGCCACGGGGCGGACTGGATCATCGCGTAGGCGTAGGAGAGGTACTGGTGGAAGGCCTCGTGGAGGATGGTGGGCATCATCTCCTCGATGCCGCCCTTCTGGAAGAGGACCAGTTCCCGGCGGGAGGGCACCCAGGCGCCGCCCGACCAAGCCATATCCTCGCCGAGATAACGGACATAATCCTCCTGCCGCTGGAAAAGGCGGATTAGGGCGATCTCGTTGTTGAGCGGGGCAAGAGGCGGGAGAAGTTTCATACAAGTCTTCTGGAGCAGCGGGAGCTGCTTCTGGAGTTCGCGGATGATGCCCTTGCCGACCTCCGAGTAGACGTCAGAGAGAATCATGTAGCCCTCGGTCTCCGCGATCCACCAGTCGTCGTAATTCTCAACGCTCTTGCGCGCCTCGTCCCGGACAGGGTTGTCGATGCGTTCGGCGACCTTCCCTTTCGTGTCCCGCATATCGAATTCGGTGGCCTTGACCCCCTCCTCTTTCGAGCCGCGCGAGGGAAGGCTGATTTGTGCGAGGAAGTCCTCTTCGAAACATTTGGCCGCCAATTCGGGATTGTCACCCGAGACGAGTTGGAGCGTCACGCAAAACCAGTCGTTCACGCTGTTGCTTCCGGACTTGCGGGGACGGAAGGCGTAGATCAGCAGATTCGGGGTCTCGTTCTCAAACCGGCAAACCCCGTCCAGCGCGAATTTGTTGATGTCGCACTTTTTGGGCGGATAGACCGCCACGCCGGCAAAGGTCGCGACCCATTCGGTCAGGCTTTCAAGGTTTTTGGGATCGGGACGGGATCCGGTACGCGCCACCTCCAACTTGAACCGTTCGCGGGAGATGTGTTTCTCCTCGGTCTGGGGGTAACTGTGAGTGACCCGCCCGAGGATCAGTTCCCGTCCGTCCGGATCGCGCCAGCGGGCGCAGCATTGGGAGTTGTACCAGAGATCGAATGGGGCGAAACGGTCCTCGCGGGTGAGGGTGTCGGAGGTGTTGACGGGCAGGTAGGCGTGAGCCTTGGGCATCGGGACGGGATCGCCGGCGGCACGGAAAAGGGTTGGGAAGGTCAGCCCGATGGCCGGGTAGTTCTTGGCGGGACCGAATGTGAGTTCGGCCAGGGCAGTCCGGAAGGGGAGGACGAGGAACAGCGCCGTCAGGAAGACGGAAATCGACGGAACGATGGGGTTACCTCGCGTGGATAGGCGTGAGACGGTGGACATGAGACACGGTATCCTATCTTGGGGTTGAAAAAAGAGGCGTTTGCGGACCCGCAAACGCCTCGGTTCCGTTTACCCGGCGATGATCGCCTCGTTCGGGCAGGCGGCCGCGCACGTACCGCAATCCACACACTTCTCGGGATCGATCGAGTAAGGGGTGCCTTCGGAAATCGCTTCGATCGGGCACTCGCCTGCGCAGATACCGCAACCGACGCATTTGTCAGCTTGGATTTGATAAGCCATCTTCGTTCTCCTTCGTGTTCGCGCCGCGATGAAAACCGCACCTAACGGCTCCATAGGGCATTGAAAAGAGTATAAAGGGTACGGATAAAAAAAGCAATGGGTTCGGCTCGACATTTTATGCATCTTCGTATACGTTATTTGCATGAAAACCTACGAAACCCTTTCACCTTCGGATGTCGATTTCTTTAGGAAAATCGCTTCTTCGACCTTTTTGAATCCCTTCAGCCTCTCCCGCGAGGCGGCGGACCGCGCGGCAGTCGGGGATGATGCCGAGGGGGAGGGCAGTCTGCTGCCGGTGCTTCTGGAGACGCTGGCGGACCGGGTTGGGCGCTTGGACACCGGACCGCGCCCGCTGCTGGAACGGTACCGGGGGAATGATCGGGCGATGCTGCGCCTCGGGGTCGCCTTCCTTGTCTTCCACCGGTATGCGGAGGCGTTCGACCGGTATATCGCGGAGCAGCGCAGCCACCGGGATGAGTTGCTGCCCTGCCCGTTCGCGGGTGAACTGTTCTACGCGCTGTTGGGGTATGGGTTCGACCGGGCGGACGCGGTTCAGTCGGTCGCCTTTTTCTTCCAGTTGCGGCGGGCATTCCATTTCATCAGTTCCGCCTTGCTGGGCTCATCCTCCCTGATGCGCCGGACGCGCGAGGCGTTGTGGCAGGCGGTGTTTACCTGTGATACGCGCCGGTATCTGGAGACCTTCTGGTGCCGGATGGAGGATTTCTCGGTGTTGTTGCTGGGGGAGACCGGAACGGGAAAGGGCGCGGCGGCCTGGGCGATCGGGAATTCGGGGTTCATCCCCTTTCTGCCGGAACGCGGGGGCTTTAAGGAGAGTTTTATGAACGCCTTTATCCCGGTCAACCTCTCCGAGTATTCGGAAAGTCTGATCGAATCGGAACTGTTCGGTCATCGGAAGGGGGCGTTTACGGGGGCGATTGAGAACCACGCGGGGGTCTTCTCCCGGTGTAACCCGTGCGGGGCGATCTTTCTGGACGAGATCGGGGAGGTGTCGGAGTCGGTGCAAATCAAGCTGTTGAACGTCTTGCAGCAGCGGCTCTTCTCTCCGGTCGGCGGACACGGAAGCGAACGGTTTGAGGGAAGAATCATCGCCGCGACCCATCAGAATCTGGTCGAACGGCGGAAAGAGGGGCGGTTCCGCGATGACTTCTACTACCGGCTCTCCTCCTGCGCCATCTCCATGCCGACCTTGCGCGAACGGCTGGCAGAGGCACCCGACGAGCTGGAAGTGCTGTTGGGAAATGTCCTGCGACGGATGACCGATGCGGAGAACCCGGAGATGGCGGAGACGGTATTGACGGCGATCCGGCGGGATTTGCCGGATGATTACCCGTGGCCGGGGAATGTCCGGGAGTTGGAGCAGGCCGTCCGTTCGGTGCTGTTGACGGGCCACTATTTCGGGGACTGCCCCGTCATGCGGCCCGCGCCTCCTGTTTCGGGTGACATGCCGGAGGATGGGGAGACGGCCGCGCTTTTCGAGCGGTTCCGCCGCGGGGACGTCACGCTGGAGGAGCTTCAGAGCGGATATGCCTCCTACCTCTTCAAACGGTTCGGATCGTATGGCGAGGTCTCGCGCCGGTTGGGGGTGGACTGGCGGACGGCGAAGAAGTTCTGCCGGAAGGCGTGACGCGCGTCTGGCACCATCCGCCGGTCCATCGTTTCGATTGCGAGACGGGATTTCCCTATCGGATACTCATCGTGTGGCGTCCGGCGTCGAGCCGCTGACGGTGCCCGGCGAACTCGAAGGCTGTCGGTGCGGGCGTCTCCAGCGAAACGCGCCAACCGTCCGCCTGGCGCTCCATCTCCAACTTGACACCGCCGCGTATCGTCGGGACGGTGCCCGAAAGGCGCTTCATGGGACCGGGATGGGGCCGGACCGCTATCTCGGCGAAGCCGGGCTTCAGCGGCGTTACGCCGAGAACCCACCGGCTGATCATGTTGAGCGGGGCCGTGGACCAGGCGTGGTTCATGTCCGGCACGCGCCCCGGCTCCTCCAGCGTGAGGTCCCAGAACTCCATCGTGATCGTCGCGCCCTTCGCCATCATTCCCAGCCAGCTCCGGTGCTGGGACGACGTCATCAGGCGGATCGCCTCGTCCTCNNTTCGCCATCATCCCGAGCCAGCTCCGATGCTCTGCCGATGTCATTAGGCGGAACGCGTCGTCCGCGCGGCCTCCCGCAAAGAGCGCCTCCAGAACGAATTGCGCCATGTAGGTGCTGCAGGTGAA
>DBXN01000174.1:1193-1342 GCA_002309585.1 Verrucomicrobia bacterium UBA1211 | reverse complement strand
ACGGTGGCGTGGTCGGTGCCGATACCGTCCCGGTAGCGTCCCGCGGCCGGATCGAACAGGACGCGCTGATAGGCGTCGAAGGTTTGCGCCGCCTCCCGGTCGAACATCGCCGCGTCATCATCTTTCCCGATCGCGCGGGCCATCGCCGC
>DBXN01000174.1:919-1127 GCA_002309585.1 Verrucomicrobia bacterium UBA1211 | reverse complement strand
TCCCCCAGTCCACGATGTCGCAGACCTTTCCGCCGTCCGGTGACTCGACCATCCGCTCGCCCGGGGTGACGAGAAGCCCGTCCGCCCGTCGCAAGTTCCGCCACGCCTTGACGTCTTTCATCAGATTGTAATGCTTCCGCACAAGGTCGGTTTTGCCGGAGTGCATCCAGTCGTCATGGACAATGCGGATGAAGAACTGCTTCCATTC
>DBXN01000174.1:360-728 GCA_002309585.1 Verrucomicrobia bacterium UBA1211 | reverse complement strand
TAGTGGATCGGCACCTGCCGGACGTTGGTGGCGGTTATCTGGAACGGCGCGCGCACCACCTCCAGCCAGCGGAACGGCATGATCGTCCCGAACGCACCGACCGCCTCCGAGCGGAATACCCCATTGTTCCCGATGCGGTAGGGGACACGGGTCCAGCCGGTTCCCTCAAAGCGGTCTTGGGTACAGGCGCAACGGAGGGTTCCTTGCCTGCGCGTAAAGAACGCGTTAGTCTGGATAGATCCCTTTGAATCGATCATTTCACCCCAAATAAAGGTATAGTCGCCCGGTGCGGAGACGTTCGTCTCGATCCATCCCGTTGCATGTTTCCCGAAATCTACGAGAAGGTTTCCCGCCGCATTCGTCGTCAC
>DBXN01000174.1:0-344 GCA_002309585.1 Verrucomicrobia bacterium UBA1211 | reverse complement strand
ACCTTGACCGGGTTCTGCCCCTCCCCTGTCAAGACCGCGAGCCCCGACAGCGCGAACGCGCACATGAGGGTTCGTGTTTTACAACAGAAAACCCCATACATCGGTATCGCCGACACGCCTTCTTTTCCATTCAAACGAGTGACACTTCCCCTGATTGATCCGACCATACAAACCTCCATGTCTTTGACGTTAAAGATCATATCAATTAATCCCCGTTTCGTACAAGGGGCGAATTATGGCTTTCTTTCCTCACCGAACATGGCTATACTTTTGATCTATCCAAAACTTGGGGAAGGGGATGTTGAGATGAGTCATGCATGTTCGCGCAGGGGTTTCCTTTTTCA
>DBXN01000016.1 GCA_002309585.1 Verrucomicrobia bacterium UBA1211 | reverse complement strand
AAGAAGAAGCCGGGGATCGTACCGTCTTTGAACGCCGCCGCGTAACGGTCGTAGTACGGCTGGTAGTAGTTGGCGAGAAACCAATCCACAGCCGCCTCGTCAAGGCCGTTCACGGTCGGGAAGCTATAACCGCCGTTCGACGTAAACCAGGAATAGACGATCGTCTTGTCCCCATCGACGCCGGGTTTGAACACACCCGTTTCGACCTCCGTCACGACAATCCGCGCGATCTCGTTCTCCACCTTTTCCGGCGCCTCGCCTTTCCGGTAGCCGACACCCTTGACATCCCGGCACTGGAACTGTTGGGGGATGGGATACTTGCCGCCCATCCCTTGGCTGGGCCACCAGTAGTCGTCGAAGACCATCATCTTCATGCCGCGCTTCCTGCACTCGTCCAGCACGATATCGACATCGCGCCACCACCCGTCGCGCATCCAGTCGATGTGCGGGCGCGACTCGATGGTAAGGATGCCCTGCCCCGATTCCGCCACGCGCCCGACATACTCGCGCAAACGGTCCTCCGTCTCCGTGCCGTGCAGCCAGAAGAGCGGCCCCGTGTTCTCCCGCGCCGCGCCCTGCGGCGTACGGAAATCCTGCGCGAGGTCAGCGCAGCACACCCCGCACAGCAACGCCATCGCAACGCCTACCATCCGTTTCATCGGTTCTCGCTTTCTGTCGTTCCTCAAAGGTTAAGATATCTGACTTCAGTACTCCACTTCGCAACACCCAACCCACAATCGCCCCCGCCCTGTTTCCCCATGAACATTCATGTCCCCTGCGGACGGGGGCTTGCCTGAACTGGATCGTCTACTCCACAATCAGAATCTTCGGGTTCGTCAGACGGAACGGCTTCGTCTGAAGCGTGTTCTCGCCGTCCTTCACCGATTTCGTGATGTCGAGCCGGTACGGCGCACCAATGAAGCCGCCCGCGAAGGCACCGTTCACCGTAACCGCCGCGCTCTTCTCGCCCGCCACGTCCTCGCAGACAAGATAGACGCGCGCGCCGGGCTTCCGCACAGGCAGCGTGAAAGCGCAATCCGTCGTGACACTCTCCGCAACCGGGCTGCGGGTGACCTGCTCATTGTCGCCAAGCCTCCCCCATGCGCCCGATCCGAATCCCGCGATGCTCTTCGCCTTTACGAATTCCTCACCCACGCGCTTCACCTCCCATTCTTTGCCATTCGTCGTGAACGCGCCGCCATCCCAAGCGAAGGAGCCGACAAAACCGGCCGGTCCCGGAATCGGGTTCTCCGCCTCCACGATGACCTCGTTCCGCCCGGATTTCAGCTGTACCCTGACCTTGGTGGGCGAACGCCAGCCCGAATAGTCAGGCCCATCCTTCTGCTCGGCGACCTTTTCGCCGTTCACGAACACAACCGCCGCATTATCGCACGAAAAAATGAGCGTCGCCTCCGCCGCCTTCTGCGCCGTGATCGCAGAACGGAATGTCACCTTGCCCTCCGCCTGGGGATCCACAGGATGCCAGATCCAGCTGGCAAGATAAAGCTGCGCGTAATCCGAATTATGTTCCTTGCTCGGCAACCGCACCGGCGTAACGGTTTCCTTGACGGTCACATCAACAACAGCTCCATGTGGCGTTTCAACCCGCGCCGGAAGCGCGGTACGCGGATTCTTCGGCCACACGAGGAACACCGCCTGCGACGGTTCAAGCGCAAACTTCACATGCCCGTTTTCCACCTCGGGCTTCTCCACCGTGCCCTGCATCGGGTCCCACAGTTCCACTTGATCGGCGGGCCATTGCGCCCGCACGGAAAGATCGCGGCGGCGCGCAAAGTCCTGGTTCGCGATGAAGAGACGAACTTCGCCATCCGCCTCGTAGTGATTCACCGCGAGCATCCGCCCGTCCGCCTCGGAAAGCCCCACGAAATCGAATGCGCGCACAGCAAACGGCTTGTCGCTTCCCGGATACGTCTTCGCGAGCGTGACTCGGAGCTGCGCACCGCCCGGTTCACCCTCGATGAACAACCCGGTCGGCTGCGCGAAAATCTCATCAACAATCTTCATCACGGCCTCGGCTGTCTTGCCGCGCGTGGGCGTCTTGGACGGCCTGATGCCGTAGCCCACGACCACGCCGCCCGCCTTCGCAAAGGCAAGCGCCTTTTCGAGAACGGGGAACGGAATGAACTCCGTGGCCGGAAGCGAGAGGATGTCATAAAACTCCTTGCCGTTCGCGGTGCGGATCGCGGCGCGGCCCGTGCGCGGATTTTTGCCGATGCGCGCGCTTTCCACCACATCGTATCCCATCCAGTCGCTGTCGAGCTGGGCATCCTGGATCGCGAAGGCGAACATCTCGGGACGGATCGTCTTGCCCACGTGGGTACTCATGCCTGGAACGCACTGGGCGATCGCGCAGACATGCTCGCCACCGGAAAGCAGGAGCGCGCAGCGGTTGTTGTAGTCGGTCCAGACGCGGAAGAGCGGATAGCGCGGCTCGAAACCGCCGTTGTAGAAGTAGGGCGGACAGTCGGTATCGTCGGGCGACTTGGGGTTGAACGAGTGCGGGATGAGGTAGTAGCACCCCTGGTACTGGTGCCAGTCGCAGAGCCACTTCATCTGCGGATAGGTGAGATCCTGGCCGTACGCGCCGAAGATCTCGCACCAGTTCTTCCCGTTGTGGCGGTTGTAGACATGCGCGGTGGACGAGGCGTACTTCGGCATCTGCCCGAAGGCGGTCTGCTGCCCCACGTTCTCGCGCTGGTCGGGATAGTACTGGCGGCAGACGAGATCGACCCCCGGCACCTCCACATACTTCATCAACTGCATCACGTTCCCGCCGCACATCGCAAGACTGTAGAAATCGTTGGCATGCTCCATGAAATGTCCGCTGGAATAGACACCGTGTTTCCGACACCAGTCACTCAGCTTGCCATACATTGTGCGCCCCCACACCTCGGCGCGGACATCGTGGTAGCGGTAAAAAGCGCGCGCCTGCGCCTCTGGATCGGCGAGCTTGAACTTGAACGCCGTCAGCAGCTCTCCAACATTCTCGCCACGCGCCGCCAGTTCCTTTTCAAGCGCGGCCCCCCACACGCCCATCGTCTCGGGCTCGTCAAAGAAGAATCCGGGTATCGTGCCGTCCTCGAACGAAGACCTGTAGCGGTCATAGTAGGGCTGGTAGTAGTTAGCGATGAACCAATCCACGGCCGCCTCGTCCAGTCCGTTCACATACGCGAAACGGCCCTGCGAGCCGCCGAGTCCCTGCACCCGGCCCTGCGAGGGTACGAACCATGAGTACACGATCATCTTGTCGCCGTCGGCACCAAGCTTGAAAACACCCTTCTCCGTTTCCGTTGCGGCAACCCGACAGATTTCGTTCTCCGCCTTCTCCGGCGCTTCGTCTTTCGCGTAAACCTCGGCTTTGATGTCGCGGCACTGGAACTGTTCCGGAATCGGGTACTTGCCGCCCATACTCTGGCTGGGCCACCAGTAGTCGTCGAAGACCATCATCTTCATACCGCGCTTCTTGCACTCGTCCAGCACGATATCGACATCGCGCCACCACCCGTCGCGCATCCAGTCGATGTGCGGCCGCGACTCGATCGTGAGGATGCCCTGCCCGCTCTCATCGACATGCCCCACATACTCGCGCAGCCGCGCCTCGCTCTCCGTGCCGTGCAGCCAGAAAAGCGGCCCTGTATTCTCACGAACCGCGCCCTGCGGCGCACGGAAATCCTGCGCGAGATCCGCGCAGCACACACCGCACAGCAACGCCATTCCAAAACCCATCATCCGTTTCATCGCTTTCTCCCTTTCCGTTGAATCGCAACGTTTAAAACTCATTTCGACATGACACTCACGCGCACCGGTCCCAAAAGTCCGGAATCGT
>DBXN01000125.1 GCA_002309585.1 Verrucomicrobia bacterium UBA1211 | reverse complement strand
CCACCAGCCGGTCCATCGGCAGGAGCATCCCGATCACGCCGGTCGAGCAGACCAACACCAGCGCCGGATCGATCCCCAACGCCTCGGCCACCGCATCGGCGGAACGTTCCGCATCGCGCATCCCCTGCTCACCTGTGCAGGCGTTGGCGCATCCGCTGTTGATCAAGACCGCTTGCGCACGTCCCGAACGGGTACGCTCCCGGTCCAGCCGCACCGGCGCCGCCGCCACGCGGTTGGTTGTATAGACCGCCGCAACCGCGGCAGGCTGGTCCGCGACCAACAACGCGACATCCCGCCGCCCCGGCGTTTTAATCGCCGCGCCGACACCCGATGCCCGAAATCCCAATGCGGCCGTCACGCCGCCTTCCATCTGTTCAAAACACTTCATGGCTACCCGTCAAAAATGAAATAAGTATTATCTCTCATTCGGCGGGAAAAGTCGATAGAAAAGGTGACCGGACGGGACAAACGCGCACTGAGGGGCGAGGGAGTGATCCCCCGCACCTGACAGCCGGCACTTGGCAACCGACACCGGCGCCCTTACCGGACCAGAATATCCCCGCAGGCGTCGGTCAACGCCTGGGCGAAGCCCATCACCTGCTCTTCCGTATGCGCGGCGGAGATGAAGCCGATCTCGAACTGGGAGGGCGGCAGGTAGTAGCCGCGATCCAGCATCGCATGGAAAAGGCGGGCGTAAAGCGCCGTATCGGAACGCTTGGCGTCGGCGAGGTTACGGACCGGATCCGGTGTCGCGAAGAGGGTGAAGACCCCCTTGTACTGCGCGCACCGAATCGGGATGCCCTGTTCGCGGGTGAAGGTGTTGACCCGTTCGGAGAGGGCGTCACCCAGCGCGGCCATCCGGGGATAGGGATCCTCCCGCTCCAGAATCTCCAACGTCTTGAGACCGGCGGCGACCGCCAGCGGATTCCCCGAAAGGGTTCCCGCCTGGTAGATCTTGCCGATCGGCGCCAGCTGGTCCATGAAGACCGACTGCCCGCCGACCGCCGCCAGCGGCAACCCGCCGCCGATGACCTTGCCCAGCGTAATGAGGTCCGGCTTGATCCCGGCGAGTTTCGAGTAACTGGAGAGGGCGAAACGGAATCCGTCGATCACCTCGTCCATGATCAGCAACGCCCCGCAACGGTCCGCCATGTGCCGCAGTTTTTCCAGGAAATGAGGCTCGGGCGACACCAATCCCATATTCCCGGCGACCGGCTCGACGATGATCGCCGCCACCTCGTGACCGTAGGTCCGGATGATCTCGTTCACGGCGGCGACGTCGTTATAGGGCGCCACAAAAATGTCATCGGCGACGTGGCGGGAGACCCCGAGCGAACTCAACACGCCGCCGGTCAGAAGGCCGCTTCCCGCCGAAACGAGCATACAGTCGGTATGGCCATGGTAACAGCCGTCGAACTTGATGATCCGCCGCCGCCCGGTCACCCCGCGGGCGATCCGGAGGGCGGTCATCACCGCCTCGGTTCCCGAATTGACCAACCGAATCCGTTCGGCCCCCGGCACGCGGGCGCACAGCTGTTCGGCCAAACGGACCTCGCCCTCGGTGTTGATCCCGAAGGTGGTACCTTTCGCCGCCTGCGCCGTGATGGCGGCGACCACCTCGTCGTGGGCGTGGCCCAGAATCATCGCCCCCCACGAGCAGCAGAAATCCAGCAACGTCCGGCCGTCGCAGGTATGGATCATCGGTCCTTTCCCTGAATCGACATAAACCGGCGTACCGCCAACCCCGTTAAACGCCCGGACCGGACTGTTGACGCCGCCGGGAAGCACCTTACAGGCCCGTTGGAACAAGGATTCGTGTATCATTTCCGCCCTCACCCGTGGCAATGGCAGGCAGCCGAACGGCCGTCGTCTTTCACCTCAATGTTCGCTTTTGAACGCAATTCATTCACAAAGGCCGCCATGAGCTCGCCCTTGCGATTGTGGCGCAGGAAATCGCGGATCTGCTCGCGCACCTCGTCAAAGTCCGCCTCGCTGGCATCCTCGTGCGCCGTTTTGTAGATGATGTGGTAGCCGAACTGCGTCTCGATGATGTCGCTGACCTCACCGTCCCGCATCGAGAAAGCGGCCTTGTCGAACTCCGGCACCATCATACCCCGGCTGAACCACCCCAGGCTTCCGCCCTCTTTCCCGCTCGGACACATGGAGTGCGCGGCGGCCTCATCGGAAAAACTCTTGCCCTCTTCGACGATCCGGCGGCGGATCGCGGTGATTTTCTCCCGTGCCTCAGCCTTGGATGTGGCGGTATCGCCATCCGGCGTGATCAGGATGTGCTGGGCCAACACCCGCTCGCCCTTCTCATACTCCGAACGGTGGTCCTCGAAGTGCTGGCGGATTTCCGCCTCGGTCGGATCCTTGGCGCCGGACGTCACCCGCTCGACCAGCTTGTCCACGCGACGGCCGCGTTTCAGCTGCTGACGAAAATCGGCCAAGGAGGTCTTCCGTTCGGCCAACGCCTTGTCGAACGCCTCCTGCCCGCCGATCTGTTTGATGATCGTCTGGACCTGCAGGTCGATCTCATCCTCGCCCACGGGGATATCCAGCCGGTTCGCCTCCGCCATCAGCAGAAGCGACCCGACCGCCTGGTCGGTCGCCTGCTTCTGCAGCTGGGGCAACTGTTTCCGGATCTGATCCTCCGGCATCCCGTGCTGGGCGTAGAAATGAATCAGCCGCTCCAGTTCAAATTGGATGGATTCCGGTGAAACCGGCTGTCCGTTCACAAATATCCGCTGCATCGCTTAACACTCCTCCTTCATGTTTTCCGCGATCCACTTTTCGGCCTCTTCGACCAACACCCGGTTCTTCTCGATCAACGCGGGTTTCTTCGCGAAACTGGCGTAAAGGGCCGCAAGCAGATGGTCCCGCTTCAGGCCGGTCGCGTTGAGCTTCAGCAGCGCCGCCAGCATCATCGTGTTCGCCGCCTTCGGGACGCCCAGCCGGATCGAGAGGTCGATCGCCGGCATCGCGAAGACCCGCACCCCATCCGGCGCGGGGACGTTCAACGGCACCGTCGCATCGACGATGACGATTCCGCCGGGGTTCACATCCTTCACAAACCGCTCATACGACGGCTGGTTCATGCAGACCAGCACATCCGGATGGTCCACCGCCGGCGAACCGATCGGCGTACCCGAAATGACCACCGAACAGGAGGCGGAACCGCCGCGCTGCTCGGGTCCGTAGCTCGGATACCACGAGGTGAACCGTTTCTCCAGCCGCGCCGCCTCGGCCACGCAGATGCCCAAACTCAAAATCCCCTGCCCGCCCGCGCCGGCGAACTTAAGCCGCAACTCCCGCGCGGAGGGATCGACCTCGGCGGGGGGCGCCTGATGGGCATCCTCCTCAAAGAAGGCCTTCGGCGTCGGCTTCGCCTCATCCGGTTTCCGCGGTTCGGCCGTGGCGCTGTTGTCACGCACCACGCCCAGCGGATACTCCTTCTCCATCTGATCGATGCAGAACTGCGCCGCCTTCAACGGATCTACGCCCAGATTGGTGGGACACGGCGAGATCACCTCGACAAACGCATACCCCTTGCCGTCCCGCTGGATCTCCAGCGCCTTGCGGATCGCCTGCTTCGCCTGCATGATCCGCTTGGTGTCCGCCACCGAGACCCGCGCGATATAGACCGGAGCGCGGAGCTGGTTCAGCACCTCGCAGATGTGCATCGGAAAACCGGCGGTCAGCGGATCCCGCCCGAACGGCGAGGTCTTGGTCTTCATGCCCTCCAGCGTGGTCGGAGCCATCTGTCCGCCCGTCATGCCGTAGATTGCGTTGTTTACGAAGATCACCGCCATGTGCTCACCGCGGTTGGCGGCCTGGAAGGTGGCGTTGAAACCGATCGCCGCCAAGTCGCCATCGCCCTGATAGGAGATCACGACCGCGTCTTTCCGGCTCCGGTTGATCGCCGTTCCCAACGCCGCCGCGCGCCCGTGCGCCGCTCCGACGTTTCCGCAATCCCAGTAGTAGTAGCCGAACACGCCGCAGCCGATCGGGTTCACGATGATCGTCCGGTCCTGAAGCCCCAATTCGACCATCGCCTCGGTGAGCAGCTTGTGGATGATCCCGTGCCCGCATCCCGCGCAGTAGTGCGTCGAACGGGTCTCCCGCCCGCTGCGGACGAACGAATCGTACATGCCCAACGTCTTCTTCTCTGTCATCTCAAGATCCTTTCGCGCCGTCGGTTATGCCATCAGCTTGACGGCGGCGGCAATCACCTCGTCCACCGAAACCACCATACCGCCCATCCGGTTGCAGAGCGCGACCGGCTGATACCGGCCCTCCAGCGCCAAATGGAGCAGCACGTCATCGCGGAACTGCCCGGCGCTCAACTCAACCACCATCGCCTTGCGTCCGGTAAGCGTCTCGGCCATCGCACGGGCGGGGAAGGGACTCAGGGTGACGGGACGGAAGACGCCCGCCTTGATGCCCTGTTTCCGCAACATCTCGGCGGCGGTCCGCGCGATCCGGCTGCAGATGCCGTAGGCGACCAGCACCAGATCGGCGTCATCGCAGAGATACCGCTCGCTCCGGACATCCTCGGACATCTTCGCGTATTTCGCCTGAAGCCGGAGGTTGTGCGCCTCCTGGGCGGGCGCGTCGAGGTAAATGGAGGTGATCAGATTCTTCCGGGTCTCGGGGGTACCGTGAACCGCCCAAGATGTGGTGTCGGGCCGCTCCGCCTCTTTCTCCGGCAAGACCAGCGTCTCCATCATCTGCCCCTGGAGCCCGTCCGCCAGCACGATCGCGGGCGTCATGTATTTGAACGCGAGCGCGAAGGCGTCAAACGTCAGGTCGCACATCTCCTGCACGCTGGCCGGCGCCAGAACCACGCACCGGTAATTCCCGTGGCCGCCGCCCTTCACCGCCTGGTTGTAGTCCCCCTGCTCCGGATAGACGTTGCCCAAACCCGGACCCGCGCGCATCACATTCACAATCACGCCCGGCAGGTTCGCGCCCGCCATGTAGGAGATCCCCTCCTGCATCAGGCTCATGCCGGGACCGGAGGTCGCGGTCATCGTCAGCCGGCCCGCCGCCGCCGCGCCGTAAAGCATATTGATGGAGTCCGTTTCGCACTCGGCCTGCAGAAACTCGCGCCCCACCGAAGGGAACCACTTGGCCGCCGCGTGGGCGATCTCGCTCGCCGGCGTGATGGGGTAACCAAAATAGACATCGCACCCGGCATAGAGCGCGCCGATCACCACAGCCTCGTTTCCTTTGACAAACTTCGTCATCGTCCTCGTCCTCTCGCTACGGTTTCAGCACAGTGATGGCATACGGTTCGGGGCAGTTATAAAAGCAAATCGCGCACCCGATGCACCCTTCGCCCACATACGCCGCCGGCGCAACCCCGCGCCGGTTCAGCCGGTTTTCTATCTTCAGACACTTTTTCGGACAGGCTTGGACACACCGTCCGCAACTCTTGCATTCATCCGCATCAATCACGGGTCTCGGCAACGCCGCACCCGCCGCACCTTCTTGACCAGGCATCGTATCTCTCCTTCAACTCGGAATCCTTATTTCCCTAAGGAAATGAAACAAATAGTGTAGCAGTTCGCAGGGCCAAAGACAAGCGGATCGTCAGCTTTGGAAACACGGCGGCGCATCAGTGATTTTCACCCATGCCGACCGGGGATTGGGAAGCGACCCAAACAACGGGTCAAAACAACGTGAAGAGGAACGCGGGCGAGTGAGCCCGCGCGAACACGAAAAGTTGTTTAACATCGGTGTTTTCAACCATCATGGACGATGAATCTGCGCCATTCAGGTCTTCAAAAAAACATGCCGCATGTCCAAAGACAAGCGGCATGTGTTTAACCCCTACCCCGCGTTCACGCGGACGGGATTTTACCGGACAATCATAAGGGTTCCGGAAGGCGCGATCGAGAGGATCATGTCACTCCCCGCGATGCGGGGCATGAAGGACAGGATCGGCGGCAGTTCGCGCGCGCAGGTGGCGTTGAGGAAGTTCGCGCGGGTCTCCTCCGAGGCGTTCCCGAACCGGAAACAGAGGAGGGTGGATTTGCCCGATTCGGGGTCGATATCCAGAACCGGCGCACCGTCAAGCGTCAGCGTCCCGCCGACCGAGATCGACGCGGAATAAACACCGCCGCGGGACGTCACCTTGAGATCCGTCGTCGTGGAAGCGGTACCGATCAGTCGACCGCCCCACAGCACGATCTCGGAGATGCCGCCCAGATCCGCGCCCGTGATATCCAACGTGCCGTTTTTCACGGTCAACGTCCCGATCATCCCGATGTTGCCGCCCAGCGCCTGGGTCCCCTGACCGTTCATGACCAGCGAACCGATGCCGTTGATCTTCCCGGAGAAGAACTCCCGGTCACCCTCGGACGGACTGAAGATCACCTTTCCCTCACCCGTCAAGGTCAGATTACCGCTCCCCGAAAGGCTTCTAACCGTTTCGGCGACATCGTTGATCACCAGGTTTCCACCCATAAGGGCGATCTTTGAAGCGTCCGACAGGGCATTGCTGACGCGGCCTTCTGTCACAAAGACCTTGCTGAACGCCACCACTTTCCGGTCCTCCGTAATGGAAACATCTTCCTGCCGATCAACCTCGGTCCAGGTTGTCCCATCCTCGCTGATCTCCAGCGACCAGCTGACCAGATCGCGGAAGGAGGCGTCATTCGCCGTGTACCACTGATAGCCGTCAATCGGCATCGGGCTTCCCAACTCGAAGGTCATCGCGCCGACCCCGCCGCCGAAGTAGAACTTGGTGTCCACGGAGCCGTCGATCAGTTTCTCGGGAGCCTCGCCGAAATTGGTGATGGTCTGGTCATACTGGACGGCGGATCCCTCCGGCCAGGCGACCCGTTCCCCGTTGAAGAGCAATTCGAACTCGGAGAGCTGGAAGTTGCTGGTAGCATTACCCTTGGTCTTGATCGCGTTAAACCGGACAAACCGGACAATCGGAATGGTATGGATGCCGGTGTCCGGCGCGACGAACGAACCGGCGAACGCCAACGACTGCCGGTCATCCGTCACCGGGACATCCTCCTGCCGGTCGATCTCCGTCCAGGTGGTGCCATCCGAGGAGATCTCCACGGTCCAACTGACGAAATCCCGGACCGGCATGTCGTTCGCCGTGAACCACCGGTAACCGTCAAAAGCCACCGTCGCCCCCATCGAGATGGTCAACGGCATGATACTACCCGGATAGTAAATCTTGGTTCCGACATTGCCGTCGATGATCATCTCGGGACCCTCGCCGGCCTTCCCGATGGTCGCCGGGAAGGAGACGGTCGTCCCTGCGGGCCACTCGACCTTTGTCTCGCCCATCATCAGATCGAACTCGGAGAGCTGGAAGTTGTTGGCGGTGTTTCCCTTGGTCTTCAACCCAGTGAAACGGATGAAACGGGCGGTTTGCACGGCGCAGACCGAGACCGTGCCGCCCTCGATGACCGTCTCGCCCGTATAGGTGTTATTCCGGCCGTTCAACAGCAGGTCCACATCGCCCTCCACATGAAGGCCGAGCTGCCCGGCACCATCCTGGAGGGAGGCGGACAACTGGCTGTATCCGCTCCCCGAGATGAGATATTCGGCGTCAACACCGTCGTTGACGATCGTGACACCGAGCGAGTCGGCCACGAAGCCACCCAAAACGGACTGGTCGGATTGGAGCCGGAGGATTCCCTCTCCGGAGACCTTCCCCGTCAACGTGGAATTCCCGGTGATGGTGACTTCCGCATCATCGAGGAAGAGCGTTCCGGCTGCCTGGAGATTCTCCAGCGTCTCCTGCGCCCCGAGGATTGTCAACGAGGCGCCCGCGGCGACCGTGATGGGATAATCGACCGGGACAAAGTCGGATCGACTGGCCGAGACCGAGAAGTCCGGCGTATTCCAGGTCCGACGGTTTGTGGTCGACAGAAAACCGGCCCGCGTATCGATCGTCCGCCATTGGATATCGCCATCGGCGTCGATACCGATCTCCAGCGTCCAGTTGTAGGGATCCCGCCCGGGCGCGTCATTGGCCGTCGCCCAGCGGTAACCGTCAAAGGCCACCGTCTCGCCCATGTCGATGATACAGGGGGTCCCCAAGCTGTTGCAATACCACTTGGTTGACAGATCGCCGTCGATGATCTTGGCGGCCGTCTCGTTGCCACTCCCCGGAATCGATGCGGTGGAGGTCGTCCCGGCAGGCCACGCCACCGGATTGCCGCCCAGCATCAACTGGAATTCGCTGAACTGGAAACCGGTGTTGTACCAGTTGGGACCGCCCGCCTCGGTGCCCGGCCGGCTCACGCTGCAGAGGAAGCGCAGATACCGCGCCGAAACGGTGGCGGGGCCGGAACAGACCGTACCGCCCTCCTGAACATCCAATCCGCTATTCGCCAGGACGGTCTCGGAGAGGGTCTGGACACCGCTTCCCCGCTTCACGAGGGTGAGTCCGCCGTTCCCATCCGAAACCGTTCCCCTGAAGCTTCCGCTTTCGCCGCTCTCGATCGTCAGGACGGCGGGAGCCGTTCCCGTGTTCGTGATCAGGCTATTCGCGTTGCTTCCCGTGAGGATCGTCACCGTCTCGTTCCTGCCGTTCATATCGAAGGTTCCGCCGGAGACCGAAAGACGTTCCGCAATCTGGTTTCCGCCCTCGCCGGCCAACCGGACCGTCACGCCCGGTTCGATTCCGATGATGCTGCTGACCGCGCTGGCGTCACCCTCTTTCGCCAGCTCCAGCGTCCCGCCGCGGCCATGGATCATCAGATTCCCGGAATGGGAGGTGGTACCCGTCAGACGGAGGATTCCGTCTCCCCATTTCGAGATGGGGCGGCGCCCCTCGATCTCGCTGCTGATCGTCATCACGGCATTCGCGCCATCGACCTGGATCCCGCCGCTGTCGGCGCGGATGAGGTTCGTCTCGACGGTCAGATTCTCACCCGCGACATTCGCGAAGATCCCATCCGCCGTCCAGAGGCAGGCATCCCCGAGCGACGCTTCCGTAAAGCGGCAGACACCGCCTTTGAACGAATAAACGGTCGCCGGCGTGGTGGTCGACGTGCCCAAGAACGTGACCGTTCCGCTGCCGTACTTGTTCACGGTCCCGGTACCGGTGATGGTCCCGGTCATGGTGATCTGGCCCGTACCGGTGAAGACCAGCTCCCCGCCGTTCAGGATGATGTTGTTCGCGAAGGTCCGCGGCGGGTTGTCGGGGCTGTCCACCTCGATCCCGTCAATCAGATCGATTGTATCGAAGCGGAGGATCTGTCCCTCGTTGACCGTGATCGTCCCGTTTCCGACAGCGGGATCGTGAATTCGGAGCGAGAAGGTGTCCAGCGTGATGTCATTCGCCACCGCCCCCGGATAGTCCAACGTCAGGATCGTTCCGGGCGTGACAGTCATGTTCTCCGGCACCTCGTTCAAAAACCAGACGCTGTCGGTCAGGACAATCCCCGACTCGCAGCGGATCGGGGCCGTAATGAGGGCCGGAGTGTCGCCATAGGAATTGCCGATCGTCAACGGGCCGCCGTTCGCCATCTGGAAAGTCACCGTATGGGGATCGTCCGGATCGGTGGTGATCTCACCGGCGATCTGCAGCGCGGAAACGGTGTCATCCACCGTCACCGTCACATCGGTTTCGGCATTGAGCGTCCCGGAGAAAACCGACTGATGTCCGCTCGCGCGCAGATTCGGCCCCGAGTTGTCGGTGAACATCTTCGCGCGTATCCGCTCTTCATCCGTGGTGAACGAACCGTTCTGTTCGTCATACATGATGCCGTTCTTCAGGCTGGCCCCGAAATCCTGATTGTCCGGATTGGAGAAGGTGATAGAGACATCATGCCACCCGGCGGAAATCGCGACATCCTTCACGACCAGGTAGGCATTGGGATTGGTGTCCTGAATGATGGTCGCCGAATCGATCACCAGTTCGGCCCCGCCCTTGTACGACTTCAGGAAACTGTAGGTGCCCGCTTCCGTTACGTACCAGCGCGCGCGGTAGGAGCGGGTTCCGCGGTTCTCGATCTTTAAGGAACCGTAATACGGATACCCGTACAAACCCGATTCTACCGTTCCATTCCACTCATAGACCCCCGAAGGCGCGGTAAAGGTCAACGCGCCGCCCGCCACGGTCAAGACGCCGGCCCGCTGGAACACCTCCGCCCCGGCGGCCAGCGTCCCCTCCTTCAGGACGATCTCGCCGCTGATCGTACCCCCCAGCATCCGGAGCGCGCCAGAACCCCGCTTCTCGATCGTCGCGCCCGCTTCAAGCAGGCCGGAGAAGTCCGAATCGGAATCCCCCGCGAGAATCAGCTTGCCGCCCGGCGCTGACGAACGGACGACCGGCCGGGTTCCGGTTGAGACCGCATTGACCGTCTCGGTAAATCCGTTGAGGTCCAGAATCCCGCGCGGCGCGCGCGACTGATTCAGATAACCCTCGGAGTTGTAATCGGTCGAATAGGGCGCGATCCGCAAGATGCCCGTCCCGGGACCGTGCGGGATCACCTCACTCGCGCCCAGTTTCACCGTCAAATCGTTTCCCGCATTGAACCCCGACCCGAAGGCGCCGATCACCGTATCGCCCGCATAGCTGTTGGCGGGATTCGAGAGGATCGCGGGACTGAACTCATAGTTGAACATCACCGATCCCGGTCCGACAATCGGCGAAAGGATCTCGATCTTGGAGTTGATGAAACCGGCCTCGAAATAGCCGCCGTTCCCCGTGACGGTGATGCCCCGGTTCGCCGCGACCTGCAACCCTTCTGACGAGTTGTTCTGGAGCGTGCCGCCATCCATCACGATCGCATCCGCGACATACGAGGAGAGGGCCGGTCCCAGGCAGCTGTCATCCGTCGCACGGAGCCAGCCGTTCACCAGTTTCAGCCGTCCGGCGATCTGCTGGGCCGTGTTAAACTGGTAACGGGCATTCGGCTCACCGCTGATGATCAGGTCATCCGATGTGGAAATGACCGCGTTCTCAAAGACCGCGATCCCACTCGACACAAACAGGGTCGCCGACGGCGTCATGTAGAAGGTGCCCGATGCGAACTTCAGGTCCTGTCCGCCGGAGACGCTCACCGAGAAGCCGGAAAGGGAGGGTGACATCGAGGAGGTGATGGTCTGCCCACCCGCGCTCATCGAAAAGGTGGCGACACCGCCGTTCCCCGCGATGACCCCGTCGACCCAACTGTCAATGGAAGACCACTCGCCTCCCACTGTCGAGGAAAGCCACGTTCCGTTGCTCGCCAACACCGCCGCGGCACCGGCAAAGAAAACCGCCACGCCCAACACGTTTCGTTTCATAATTCATCCTCAATTCGAAAGAAAACAGTTCACTTTTACATTTCCAGTTTAGGGGAGGCAGAACCGTAAGTCAATGCGAAACCAACGACGAAAAAAAGCCGCTCATTTCCCGTGTTTCATCTTGAAATCACATGGAAATCATGCTAAAGTAGCAAAACTTTTTCAAGGAGAGGTGTCCGAGTGGCCGAAGGTGCAGCACTGGAAATGCTGTGTGCCCCAAAAGGGTACCGAGGGTTCAAATCCCTCCCTCTCCGCCATTTCCCCTCATTAGCGTTGAGGGTAACGCACCCTTCAATATCCGACAACCGGCACTCTCTCTTCCCTGTTCCCTCCGCTGCGCATTCCCCTAACGCGAATTTCCCGTTTGCCGTCTGCCTCTTTTTCCGCTATGATACCTTTCCATTGTGGGACCGTTTTCCCGAAAGGTAACGCCGTATGCATGATCATTTCGAATCCGAGAGACACGTCAATGCCGCAACCTGGAAACGCGCGGGGTGGACCGCCCTCCTCTTCGGATTGTGCGGATGCCTCTTCTACGGATTAACCGCCCCACACGTCGCTTATCCCGGTTATTCGGCGACCGGCATCGCGGAACTCTCGGGGCTAGACATCTCCCCCGACCTTTCCCGTCCGCTCTTCCGGTTTCTGGCACCCTTCCTGGCGGCCGCGCCAACTGCGCTCCGTTTCAACCTTTTGGCCGCGCTTGCCGGGGGTTTTCTCCTTGGCGCGATTCCCTGGTGTGTCTGGTTTTGGGTCTACCGGCTGATCGGCCTGGAGACCACTGCGGACGGTGATGCCAAAAGCGCGTCGATGGCCGGATTCGTCACCGGTCTGGCGATGCTCTTCTCCCTCCCGGTCTGGACCGCCGCAACCCGTTTCAATCCCGCGATCATCGATCTGGCCGCCCTGACGCTCTCCTTCGTCTTTCTCTCCCTCTACACACGGTCGGAAAACTGGATCTGGCTCGCCCTCTCGTTTCTGATCCTCGGTGTCGCGGCGGCCGAATCGCTCTACGTCCTGCTGCCGGCGCCCCTTGTCGTCTTTCTTGCGGGACGGACCGAATGGATCATCGCGGGCGACCGGCTCCGGCCCCGGTTCTGGCGGTGTGGCGCTTTGATCCCCGCCGGCTTTTTGGCCGATCACGGTTGGGCGGTCTATCAGGGCGTGAGCGCCAACACCATCCAAGACACCTTTGAAACCGCCATCCCGCATGTGATCGACATCCTGCGTAACCAGTACTATCTCTTCCTCTCTTTCTTCGAGCCGGGTTACATCCCCATTCTCGCCACGAGTTTTGTCCTTTTGGCCGTTGTTGTTCTCTTCTGTCACTGGACCTTCCAGGGTGAGGTCCGCCATTCCATCCTCTTCCTCGGCCCGCTGCTCTCCCTTCTCGCCTGCTACGCGCTCTATAACGCGGCGGGAACCGCCTGGCAAGCCGTTTCGCAAACGGGGCGCTTCCCCATCTGGACCGCCACCGCCTCTTGTATCGCGTTCGGCTTCATGGCCGCCTACTGGCGTGTCCTTCCGACCTTCCTGACCGAGGAGGACGATGATTCGGACTTCGAGGAGAGGGGCCCCTCGGTCCGGCAGGTCTCGGTCCGGCAGAAATTCAGCCTGCTCATCCTGGCGCTCCTGATGAGTTCACTGCTCATTTCCTCGATTTTCAACGTCTGCCGCTACCGGATTCATGACGGCGATTTCGCCGACTACGCCGCCAACCGGATCCTTGATCGCCTGAAGGGGCGCACGTGGGTCTTCTCGGACGGCATTCTGGATGCGAACCTCCTGATTTGCGCGAATGACCGCCGTGAAACCATCCGGCTCTTCGCCCCCTACCGTTCACGCGATCGCCGCTATGTCGACATCTTCAGCCGAACCCTGCAACGGGAGCTTCCCGAGCGCATCTGGCTCCGCGCCGAACCGCTCCTCCACCAAAACTTCATCCTCTTCGTCGAGGAACTGTTCGCCTCCCTTCCCGATATCCATCAAAAATTGATCTGCCTCCAAGGTTCCGATCTCTGGCACTCGCTTAAACTCCGTCCGCGCGTTGAAACCTTTTTCGTCGAAGGGGTTACGGAAGAGCAAGCCGCCCCGGACACGGAATCCCGCGCGCGTTATGGCGAACTCTGGGACACGGTGGAGAAGATGATGGCGGTCACATTCGCCCCGTCCGACTCGCCCCGGATCGCCTTCAGCAAAAAGGTCTCGCTGGAGATCAACAACTTCGGAACGGAACTGGAGGATCAGGGAAAAGAGCAAGAGGCCTATGAGACCTATCAGCTCGCCTGCCGCTTCAATCCCGACAACGTCAGCGCATTGCTGAACATCCTCCATTTGGCCGAGCAACGGAATATCCATCCCGAGAATCTGCCCGCCCTTCAGAAGCGGCTTTTGGAGATCGTCAACGACCGGACCCTCCGTTACCCCCTTTGGGCGCTTTCGCGCCACTGCGGTTACATCCGAAACTATAAGATCTTCCAGGGCAGAGGGTTAAAGTGGGCCTGCTCCAGTTCGCCGGCATCGACCCTTGAAACCCTGCGTCAGGCGCAGATCCGCCGCGCCGAACCGAAAGACGAAACGCTGCTGGCCTTCTCCATCGCATTGGCGCAGGCGGCGGCCGGCAACTTCGATGCGAGTCTGGATGAATACCAGAAGATCCTCGACAAGGATCCTAAAAACATGACCGCCATCAGCGGCACCACCCGTATCCTCTACCGTCAGGGTAAGATTCAGGAGGCGTTGAAACTTCTGGAGAAGAGCGCCCAGTCAGGACTCTCCCAACTGGCCCTTCGAAACGAATGGGCGCTGTACTATCTGATGAACGGCGATCTTGATCTGGCGTTACCGCTCGTATCCGATCCTGAACGCTGGAAGGAGAACCCCTCGATGATCTCCATCCTGGGATTTATCCTGCTGCGGAAAGGCGAACTGGACCAGGTCGAGAATGTGATCCTTCCGAAGATGGACAAACTGCTCTCGGGTCCGGATCTCTACTTCACCCATCTTCTCAGGGGACAGCTCTTCCTTGCCAAAGGCAGGGGTTTCCAGAAACAGGCGAGGGCCTGTTTCCACCGCGCCTTGCAGACCCGTCCCGATGTCGACAGCCTCTTGGATCAGATTCTGACGCTGGACTGCGCGTTGGATGACTTCCACGCGGCGGAGGTCACCTCGCTGCGGATTCTCCGCAACAATCCCCAGCACCCCCACGCCAACTATGTGATCGGAACCCTCCGGCTTTCGACCTGCAACCTACCCGAGGCCGAGCACTATCTCGCCGAAAGCATCAAGCATGCGACCAACTTCTTCGAAGCCTACAACAACTACGCGGAGGTTCTGATTAGGGAGAAACGGTTTGATCAGGCGCGGGAGATCGCCCTCAAGGCGACCGAACTCGCGCCGCAGAACGGAAACGCCTGGGCGATTCTGGCCGACGCGCAGATCCAGACTGGGCAGAAAGAGCTCGCGAAAGCGAGCATCGGAAAAGCCTATCAGCTGAATCTGCTGGAAATCCGGTACGCCTTTATCGACGCGCGCATCGCCAAAGCCGAAAACAACCGAGCGGCCTTTGACGAGGCGATCCGGAAATTGAAGGGGAGCACCCTCTCGCTCATCGAGCGACAGGACCTCGCCGAACTGGAGAACTGGGACACCCAACCCATCCTCCTGCCGAATCTTTAGACCCCCGGGTTTCCGGCTTTTCCGGATTCTCCGGACATTCCGGGTTTTCCGGGGGACCCGCCCCCCGGCGAAAAAAAAGGCCGCCGGGCGGCCCGAG
>DBXN01000126.1:4499-13258 GCA_002309585.1 Verrucomicrobia bacterium UBA1211 | reverse complement strand
ACCCGCCTGTCCCGCCGGTCCCAAAACTGGGACAACTGGGACATTCGGGACGGGGAGCGCGCTAGGGTTGACAACCGACACGCGACGGGCGACATGCGACGGGGCGCGGCGGTGTCATGATCGGCATTTTCCCCTTCCAACTGGGAAGCTGATTTGGTATCTTAACCAACGTTTGCGGGTGAAACCTTGGAGATTGGAAAGAGCGAGGTAGGGATGAGGCTTCCGAAGAAAGCGTTGGTTCTGGCGGCGGGGATGGGAACGCGGATGCGTCCGTTGACGTCGGCGTGTCCGAAGCCGTTGCTGCCGCTTTGGAATCTGCCGATGATCGAGCGGACGTTGCGGATGCTGGAGGATTGGGGCGTACGGTCGATCACGGTCAATCTCCATTGGCGGGCGGAACGGCTGAAGGCCTATCTCGCCGGTCGCCGCGGGGCGGCGAAGATCACGCTGTCGGAGGAGAAGGAGATTCTCGGGACGGGCGGGGCGTTGCGTCCGCTCCGCGCCTGGATCGGGGACGATCCCTTCTGGGTGGTGAACGGGGATGTGGCCTGTTCCCTGATTCCCGATCCCTTCCTGGAGGCGCTGGAGGGGGGCGAGGGGTTCGCCGCCGCCTGGCTGGAGCCGGATCTGGGGCCCCGGACGGTCGAGATGGACCGGAAGGGACGGATCACCTGTTACCACAGTCCTGATCCGGGGTTGGACGGGAACCTGACCTTTTGCGGGGTTTCACTTCTGACGCCCGAGGTCCTGCGCTATCTGCCGGAAACGCCCTTCTGTACCCTGGTCGATCTCTTTGAGGCGGCGATGGCCGATTCCCGTTTCGTCAACGGGGTTGTACTGCCCGGCAGCTATTGGGCCGACGCGGGCACGGTGGAGCGTTACCTTCAGATTCACGCGGAGACCAAGAAGCGGGCCCGCCGCGATCTGCCCGGCGGGGAGTTGTACGATCCCGTCTTGGATCGCGCGAATCCCCAGTCGGACGGATTCTTCGCGGTGGCCCCGATCGCGTCGGTTCCCAAGAGCGTGCGGGGGGAGAACAGTGTGGTGTTGGGCCGGACCGTGCTTGGCGAGGGGTGCGTGGTGCGGGATTCGGTGATCGCGGGCGGGGAGATCGGGCCGAATGTCCGGCTGGAGGGAACCGTCTGCGTCGCGGCCTCCACCTTGGAAGAGCCGGCGCTAGAGCGGGTCTGCACGGGGTTGGGTTGGCCGATCCAATCGGTCGCCGCGACCTGTCTCGGCCAGCGGGGCTCGGACCGGACCTTCTGGCGGCTGCGCTATCGGTCCGACGCGGTGATCGCCATCGCGTACCGTACGGAGGCGCGGCCCGAGAACGGCCGGTACGCCTCCCACACGCGGCTGCTGGAGGAGGCCGGCGTGGCGGTGCCGAAGGTCCGTTTTGATGATCCCGCTAGCTGTTGCCAGGCTTTTGATGATTTGGGTGACGAGTCGCTTCAGGCCCTGATGGCGGATGACGCGGCGCATGCACTGGACTACTATCTCCCGGTGATGCGGCTGGTCGCGCGGCTCCACACCGAGGGCGCCCGGCGGGCGCGCGAGGCGGGTGCCGAGCTGGAACCGGCCTTCGACGAGGCGTTGTACGCCTGGGAACGCGATCTCTTTGAGCGGCATCTGCTCAAGGCGCGGTACGGGTTCAACAAGATTCCCGCCAAAGCGCTGAGGGAGTTGAAAGCGGTCTCCAAACGTCTGGCGGGGTTGCCCGACACGCTGGTCCACCGGGATCTGCAGTCGAGCAATCTGCTTCGCAAAGACGGGGTTTTCTCGCTGATCGATTTTCAGGGGATGCGGTGGGGACCGTCAGCCTACGATCTGGCGTCGCTGCTCTTCGATCCCTATGTCGCTCTCCCCGAAGCCGTTCGGCAGCGGCTGGCGGAGGCCTATCTGGAGGCTGCGCCGGAACAGGCCGAGTCGGTGGCGGCATTGCCTTACGGGGCGGTCCAGCGGCTGATTCAGGCACTGGGGGCCTACGGCCGGCTGGCGTCGGTCGGGCAGACGGGTTTCACGCGGCACATCATCCGCGCGTTGCGTCTCCTGCTGGAGGCGGCGGATGCCTGCGGCTTGGAGGCGGTCGGGGCGTTGGCGGAGGAGCTGATTCCCCGCGAGGAGTTGATCGCCAATCTGGCCGAACGCCATTGGAACGGTTAAGGAGGTGTGTGATGCCCCATCGGATGTTGACGCTTGAACAGGCGGCCCGGCACATTCATATCGATCCGCACGAGTTGCTGCATCTGGCGCAACGCGAGGAGATTGCGTTCCGCAAGCGCGGGGATGAGTACTTCTTCGAGCATCGGATTGTCGATGACTGGGCGCAGCGCCACCTGCTGGAACTGCCGCCCAAGAATCTCGTCCGGCAGCACAAGGAGGTGATCGTCGATTCCAAACGCGCCGTCGAGGACGATAAGCTGGTCGAGGCGCTGATGCGGCCCGAATGGATCAATCCCGCGCTCGCCTCCCGTACCCGTCCGGGCGTGATCCGGGATATGGTGGCGATGGCGCAGGAGACGGGGCTGCTCTATGACGACGTGATTTTCCAGCAGGAGATCGAGGAGCGGGAGAAGAGCGCCTCCACGGCGATCGGCGAGGGTGCCGCCTTCCTCCACGCGCGCTATCACGATCCTTACTACGCCTCAGGCTCGTTCGTCCTGCTGGGGCGGACCGTCCAGCCGATCTACTTCGGCGCCAAGGACGGTCTGACCACCGACCTCTTCTTCCTGCTGTGCTGTGTGGATGATGTCCTCCATATCCACACGTTGGCGCGGCTCTGCCTCTTGATCCACCGGACCGATCTCGCGGACCGTCTGCGGGAGGCGGAGGATGCCGAGACGATGTACCAATACCTGATCGACGCCGAACGCGAATTGCTCGCGAAAATGTAGAGTCTGTCAACGCCGTCTCGCGCCGCTCCGGCGCGCGGTTCGTTTCGGCTTTGTGCGGGAGAAGGGTGTCGGGTTCTGTCCGGTCCGGTTGGCGAGCATCTGTTTGAGGTCGCTGATTTCGTCGCGGAGAATCGCGGCGCGTTCGAACTCCAGCGCATCGGCGGCCTGCAGCATCTCGGTTTCGAGCGAGGCGATGGTCCGATGGATGTCATAGACCTCCGGTGACTCGGCGCTGACGCTGGCGCGCTCAATCCGTTCCGCCTCGTCATAGAGGTTGAGGGTGTCGTTGAGGGCGCGTTTCACGCTGGTCGGCGTGATGTTGTGCTCGCGGTTGTACGCCTCCTGCTTGGCGCGGCGCTCGCGGGTCTTCGCAATCATCTCGCGCATCGCGTCGGTCTCGTGGTCGGCATAGAGGATGACCCTGCCGTGGAGGTGGCGCGCGGTCCGTCCCGCCGTCTGGATCAGGGAGGTGGTCGAGCGGAGAAAACCCTCTTTGTCGGCGTCCAGTACGGCAACGAGTGCGACTTCCGGAAGGTCCAAGCCTTCCCGGAGGAGGTTGATGCCGATCAGACAGTCGAACTCGCCCTTGCGAAGGCGGGAGAGGATTTCGACACGCTCGATCGCGTCGATCCCGCTGTGGAGATACTCCACCCGCAGACCCGTCTCGTGAAGGTAGGCGGTGAGGTCTTCGGCGGAGCGCTTGGTGAGCGTCGTGACCAGCACACGGTCACCCGCCTCCGCGCAGCGGCGGACCTCTTCCATCAGGTCGTCAATCTGGTTGGCGAGCGGTCGGATCTCGATCGGAGGGTCGAGCAGGCCCGTGGGCCGGATGACCTGCTCGGCCGTGACCTCGGCGACCTGCCGCTCGAACGCGCCGGGGGTCGCCGAGGCGAAGACCACGGGACCGACCTTGCCCATGAATTCATCGAAGTTCAGCGGACGGTTGTCGAGCGCGGAAGGAAGCCGGAATCCATTGTCGACAAGAACGTGTTTCCGCGCCTGGTCACCGTTGTACATCGCCCGCAGCTGCGGCAGCGTCACGTGGGATTCGTCGATGATGGTTAGGAAATCGCCATTGAAGTAGTCCATCAGGCAGGCGGGCGGGTCGCCCGCGTTCCGGCCGCCCAGATGGCGGGAGTAGTTCTCGATGCCGTTGCAGTAACCGAGCTGGCGGAGCATCTCCATGTCGAATTCGGTCCGTTGCCGCAACCGTTGCGCCTCCAGCAGTTTCCCCTTCTCCTCGAAGAAGGCGAGCTGGCTGTCCAGTTCCGACGAGATGCGGTCAATCGCCCGGACGATCTTCTCCTGGGGGAGGACGAAGTGTTTGGCGGGGGAGATGACGACGTATTTGAATCCCTCTCCGGTATGACCCGAGACGGGATCCAGCTCGCGGATCGAGTCAATCGTGTCGCCGAAGAACTCGACGCGGATGGCGTTGGTGTCGTAGGAGGGAAAGATATCGACCGTGTCGCCCCGGACTCGGAACATGCCGGGCTGCGGATCATAGTCGTTCCGCTGGTACTGAACCTTGATCAGCTCCATCAGCAACTGCTCACGGGGGAGGTCCAGCCCCTCCCGGATTTCGATCAGCATGTCCTTGTAGCTCTCAGGCTCGCCCAAGCCGTAGATGCAGGAGACCGATGCGACAACGATCACATCTTTCCGTCCGATCAGCGCATTGGTCGCCCCCAGCCGGAAACGTTCGATCTCGTCATTGACGGAAGCGTCCTTCTCGATGTAGGTATCGGTCTGGGGGATGTACGCTTCGGGCTGGTAGTAGTCGTAGTAGCTGATGAAATATTCGACCGCGTTCTTCGGGAAAAAGGCTTTCAGTTCGGCATAGAGTTGCGCGGCCAGCGTTTTGTTGTGGGAGATGATCAGCGTCTGTTTTCCCACGGCCTGTATGAGGTTGGCCATGGTGAAGGTCTTGCCCGATCCGGTCACGCCTTCAAGCACCAGCCGCTCTTTGCCGGCCTTCAGTCCCTTTACAAGGGTTTCGATGGCCTGCGGCTGGTCGCCTGTCGGCTTGAAGGCCGATTCCAGCAGAAACTGATCGGGAAAGACACGCATTAAACCTTTTTAATGCTGTTCAGCGTGCCGAGCTCGTTCTGAACCCAATCCGGGCAATCCGGATCCGCGCACCAGGTGCCGTTGATGACGAATTTGTACTGGTGCTCGCCAGGCGTCAGGGAGACGGTCGTGGTGAAGAGACCCTCATTCTTTTTGTCGGTCATCTGCTTGACCGTCGGATCCCAATCATTGAAGTCACCCGCCAGATAGACCGTGCTGCCCACATCGGCACGAACCGAGAAGGTCACGCGCTGCGTCTTGGGGGCGGTCTTTTTGGCGGTGGTTTTGGGTGTGGTTTTCACGCTCTTTTTCATTCGTCTTTCCTTTCGTTCGAAAAATTGGCTTAATAGTTTGCCGTTTTAGGGAATGAAAGTCAAGCGATTAGAAAAGAAAAAAGCGGATATCTGAGATATCCGCTCATTTTTCCCGTATTTTTGGGGGTAGATCACTCGGCGAGCCGCTCGAAATCCACAACGATCGGGGAGTGGTCGGAGACGTCCAGTTCGGTCTGGTCGATTCCGATATGGTGTTTCAACGCATGGATCCCCTGGGTGAAAAAGAGATGGTCGATGGAGCTTTGCGGGACGTTCTCCTTTGCCCGGACCGCGCCGTGGTAGGCGCCATCGGCACCCCGTACCGGGTTGCCGTGGTGGGAGGCGATGGAGGAGCGGACATCCGCCGCCTCCGCGGCGTTGAGGTATCCGGCGCGGCGGAACGCCTCATGGGCGGGAGATCCGGGGCGTGAGTTGAGATCGCCCCCGCCGATCACCGGCAGATCGCCCCAGGTGTGCCGCAGCTCCGCGATCCGCCACAGGATCTGGAGCGCGTTGTACTCGCGAAGGACGTCGCTCTCCGGACCGTTCGCCTGCCACCAGAAGTGGGTTGCGAAGGCGATGAAACGCCGTTTGTCGCGCTTGTCCTCCAAGACGGTCCATGTCACGCACTTCTCGGGCCCAAGGCTCAGATGAAAGAAGTCCATGCCGGAATCGAGCAGGGCCAACCGCTCCTTTCGGTAGAGGAGCGGTTCGTGGTTGATCTGCCGGGGCGTCCGGGGTCCCTTCGCCCCGGCCCGCCGCAGCGCGTCCGCCTCGTCCCCGCGGACAATGCCGAAGTCGGTGGCGAGGTGGGTGAACATCGGGCTCTTCCACCAGTTGGGGGTCACCTCCTGGAGGGAGATGATGTCCGGTTTGTATTTGACGATGACCGCCTCCACGCCCGCCTCGCGTTCGTTGACGGGGTTGTTGAAATAGTCACCCCAGATGTTGAACGACAGAAACCGCAACGGTTCCGCCGCCGCCGATAAAACCGTCAACATCCAAACTGCCAACCCGACTGTTCTCATGATCAAAATCCTTTCGTGTTTCAATTCCGTATGGCTGAAGACGGCTAAAGCATACACCCGTCCCACGCCGGATGGCAACGTTTTTACGTTGGGTTGGGGACTCGTCATCTTGATCAGGATTGTCGGGCGAAACGGGCGTTGGGGAAGAGGTCGGAGAGCGTTTGTTGGCGGGCTTCGAGAAGCGCGTCGTCGGATTGGGGGGCGTGGTGGGTGATGAAGAGCTGTTGGGCGTTGACACGGCGGGCGATGGCGAGATCCTCCTGCCAGGTGCTGTGGCCCCATCCTCTGTAACGGTCGGCCTCGGCGTCGTCAAACTGTCCGTCGAGGATCAGGATCTCCGGCCGCTCGCCGCAGAAGGCGAAGAAGGCGTCCCGTTCGGAGGAGGACATCGCGGCCCACTCGAAGTCGGTCGCGAAAATGAGCGCCTGGCCGCTTTCGCGGTCAACAATCCGGTAGGCGGAACAGCCGTTGGGATGGGCGACTGGCATCCAGGTGATAACGAACGGCCCGAAGGTGTACGGCTCGGCGGGGTGCGCCGGCCAGTTGAGGAAGGGGCGCGACGCGAAGGGGGTGACGGGCCAGTAGGGGGGCGAGACGAGCCGGGTGGCGGCGGTTTCAAGCGTCATGCCGTGCTCCTGTTCAGGAGCGGCGAGGGTGATCGCGAGGGTATCGTCAAAGAGCGGCGGAAAACCCGTGAGTCCCATCAGATGGTCCAGATGGAAATGGGTGAAGATCATCAGCAGTCCGCTTCCCGCCGGCGCGGGGGAGGGGAAGGGCGTGAGGTTGTCGAGCCCGCTGCCGCCGTCGATGATCAGCTTGTGGAGCGGATCGGAGGTCTCGACCATCAACGCGGTGGTCGCGCCGCCGAACCGTTCGAATCCCGGCGCGCAGACGGGATTCGATCCCCTGACGCCGCCCCATGTCACGCGCAATCCGATTGTGTCCGCCATGATCATCCGATCCCCTTATTTCTCGTTCAGGTTCCATACGCCGTCCCATTCCGTGGGCGGCTGGGCCGCCAGACGGGCGCATGCGCGGCGGTAGGCGTTTGACGGCGGATCATCCGGCCATTGCGCGAACCGTTCGTCGGCCTCGCTCCACCGGCCCTGCCGGAAGAGATCGGCCGCCTCCTCAAACGCGCGCCAGAAGGCCGGTGCCGTGTCTGCCGCAGAGGCCAGCTCATATACCTTGACAGGGGTGGAGCGGCCGACCACCCGCAAGGTCGCCAAATGGCGCGCGGGAAGGGCGTTTCCGGCCTGTTCGTAGACGCTCTCCGAAGCCATCACGTAGGTGCCGAACGCCTTGTTGGCCCCTTCGAGGCGGGAGGCGAGGTTGGCCGCGTCCCCGAGGATCGTGTAGTTAAATCGTTCGCGGGAACCCATGTTGCCGACGACCACCTCGCCGGTGTTCAGACCGATCCTGGCGTGGAGATCGACCCCGTATTCCGCCTTCCAGCGCGCGGCGTTGGCGCGGATCGTCTGCTGGCAGCGGATCGCAGCGCGGCAGGCCCGCGCCGCATGGTCGGGCTGGTAGACCGGCGCGTTCCAGAAGGCGACGATCGCGTCGCCGATATACTTGTCGAGATAGCCGCCCTCCTCCTGGATCACGCTTCCCATCAGCGTCAGGTAATCGGTGAGCAGCGCGGTCAGCCGTTCCGGGGAGAGCCGCTCGGAGAAGGTGGAGAATTTTTCGATGTCGGAGAAGAAGATCGTCAATTCCCGCTTCTCGCCGCCCAACTGGAGCAGGCCGGGATCCTCCAGCATCCGGTTGATCACCGACTCGCCCAGATAGTGGCGGAAGGCCTTTTTGATGAAGGCCTTCTGCCGCCCCTCCTGGGTGTAATAGAGGATCATGCAGCCGATGGTGGTGGCGAGGACGGTCAGCTGGCCGGCGGCGACGGGAAAGTTGTAACCGGCCGGGTAGAGGAGGAACCCGCAGGCGAGCGGCAGCAGGGCGCCGATGATGAAGATCAGCGCGAGCAGCGCCGTCTTGGCCGTCAAGGCCGTCAGAAACGCGATCAGAAAGGCGAAGAGGGCGTAGAGCAGGATGGTGACGCTGGACGGCAGATCCCGCAGGAAACGTCCTGTCAGCAGGTTGTCGACGACGGTCGCGTGGATCTCAACCCCGGGAAGCACCCGGTTGACCGGTGTCGGCCGCAGGTCCATCAGCCCCGGCGCGCTGTAGCCGACGAAGACATACGCATTGCTGAAGACGGCGGGATCGACGGCGGCGGGCTCACCGTTTTGCAGGTTCATCTCGGCCTGGATGATTGCCGCGGCGCGCCAGGCGCGGTGCTGCCCGTTTGTTCCGTGGAAGTTCAGGAGGAGACGGTTCTGTAGGTCCAGCGGGGGATGGGGATCGGCGGCGGGATTGGCCGCGCGCCAGAGGGCGTAGCCCAGGGAGGGCCAGTCGGCCGGATCCTTCCGGAAGAGGGTCGAGCGGCGGAAGACCCC
>DBXN01000126.1:3125-4479 GCA_002309585.1 Verrucomicrobia bacterium UBA1211 | reverse complement strand
ACCTCGGGGATCGGCCAGGTCTCCTTCCCGTTCTTCTCAAATCCCGCGCCGATGAAGACCGGGGTCTCGCGCATCGCCGTCCCCAGTGTCTGGTCATCCTCGACCCCGTATGTGGAAGGCTCGGTGTAGAGGATATCGAAGGCGACCCCCTTCGCGCCGCCCCGTCGGCAGAAGGAGAGGAGGACGGCGTAAACCTCCCGCGGCCAGGGCCACGACCACGCCATCTCCGTCTTTCCCCAGTCGAGGCTCTCCTGATCCACCAGGATGGTCTGAACCTGAGATGATGGTTCGTGGCGCGGCGCGAAGGCCTGGACCCGCCACGCCCAGGTGGCGGCCTCCAGCCGGGCGAAGAGGTCGGACCGCAGGAAAACGGATCCGAGGATGGTCGCCGCCAGACCGATGGCGAGGGAGATGGAGAGGCGGCTGTTCATCACGGCTCCGGATCCCAGGGAGTGAAGCGTCGCGCGCGCTGCTGCAAACCCGCCGTGGCCGTCGCGGGGACCCTCTCCAAGGCTTTGCTGATACGAAGGATGCGCTCATCCGGCGAGGGATGGGTCTTGCCGAAACCGCCCTGATGGACCCCGAGCTGAGCCTTCATCCGCGTGAGCATCGAAATCATGGCATGGGGTGTGTACCCCGCGTTCATCAGGATCCGGATTGCCGCTTGGTCGGCCTCGTACTCCAGCGAGCGGGAGTAGCCGTTATTGATGAGGGTGCCGGTGATGTCGTTCACGCTCTCGTTGAAGGCGGCGGTCACCTCCTGCAGCTGATGGCCGGTCAGGGTGTTGCCCGCCTCGGTGACCAGGGTGGTCAGGGCGGAGGAGAGGCGTCCCGTCCGGATCGCGCGAAGGCCGTGCTTCTTCTCCACATGGCCGATCTCGTGGGCGATGACGGCCGCCAGCTCATCCTCGTTGCGGCAGCATGCGATGAGTCCCCGGGAGATCAGGATCAGGCCGCCCGGCGCGGCGAAGGCGTTCACCTCGTCCGATTGGACAACCTGGAATCGGTAGCCCTTAAAGGTCTCCGGCCGCTCGGAGAAGAGTGCGAGGGTCTGTCCTACCAACGTCACATACTGGTTCAGCGCCGCGTTGTTGTCCGGCGGGTAGGTCGCGAGCAGCGTGGCGGCGACGGAACGGCCGATGTAGTACTCCTGTTCCGGCGTGATGTCCTCAAAGGTCTTGACCACCGCGGTGGTGGCCCGGTTGATCGAGCCGGCCGTCTCCTTCGTGATGTAGCCCGCGTCGCTGGCGACAGCGGTCGTGATGGAGGTGGCGGAGGTGGCGACCGCCGAGATCGTCTCGCATCCCGTCGCGAGGGAGAGGAGGAGCGCGGCGGATCCCGCCACGGTCAGGGG
>DBXN01000126.1:0-3063 GCA_002309585.1 Verrucomicrobia bacterium UBA1211 | reverse complement strand
GTTGTCCGCTTCTCCATCTGGTCGACGGCCGCGAAGTTCAGCTTCGGATTTTGCCGCTTGAACTCGTTCTCGACCGATTGGTTGAAGCCCTTCCCGGCGAGGGCGAGATCGCTCGCCGAGGCGGTCTGGTTGACCGCCGCGCCGTTCGCCCGGATTGTGATCCGTTTCGAGGTCAGGGCGGAGGAGTTGATCCAGGCGAACTGGCCGTTGGTCAGCTTGACCTGCGTCCAGGCCCCCTGGGTCGATGCGGGGGTGATCTCGGTGCCGTAGGGCAGCGTTCCGATCACCTTCCCCATGTAGGAGGGTTTCTCACGCACCTGGGCGTTTTCCACTTGGACCTGAAGCGCTTCAGCGACGATGGGAAGCGCGAGAAGCCATGCGAAGAGGGATAGTTGTCTCATTGGGTTCCTCCATTCGGTTTCCTGCCGACGATCGCGTAATCTTCCGCAGGGATGTGTGTGCCTTCGAACGTGACCGGCTCCTTCCGGTAGTTGGAGAGGATGACGGTACCGTCCGAGAAGGTGGTTTTGAAGAGGTCGGGGGCGAGTTCCTCGTGGCCGTCCATGAAGGCGTACTGGAGATCGGCCAGCGGGAGATAGGCGTCGGTTCCGCGCTTGATCACCTCGACGCTTTTCCGCAACGCCGCGTCGTCCTCGCAGGTCAGATCCTCATCACCCATCCAGTTGTTTCCGGTTGAGAGGAAGATCGAGTAGTAGTAGAAGGTCGGCCGGCCGCCGAACTCGACCAGTTTCAGCTGATCCGCCCGGCTCTTGATCGGAGCGTTCACCGAAGTGGTGAAGGGGGTGCTGAGGATGATGCCGTGATAGACCAGCTGGAAGATCGGGATACGGCGATGGACCAGGTCGGGCATGGGGGAGAAGGGCTTGTCGAAAGAGACATAAAGGACGGAATCGAGCTGCCCCGCAAAGTGGTCGTAGGCGCCTTCCGACGCGCAGCCGCCGAAGGTCTCCCGGCCCAGCTGCATGATGGCGCCGATGTACTTCGCCGCCTCGCGCTCGTTGAGGGGATGGCGGGGATCGGTGCAGCGCGGCGCGGGCACGCAGGAAAAGACATCGAGGTAGTGGAGCCCCCGGAAACCCAGCGCGGCGATCATGGCGGTGTCCTTGATGGCGAAACGTTCGTAGGCGCGTTGCGGACAGATGGTGTACATACGGCCGCCGCCCCAGGTGGTCTTCCCGCGCTGGAGGATGCCGTCCTTCTTTTCCATGATGTATTCGGCGTCCCAGCAGTCGGCGATCATGTAGGCATCGCGGTGGTTGCCGTGCGCGACCACCTGGTAGCCCTTCTCCTGGGCATGGCGGATCGCCTCGCGCAACTTCGCTTCGCCGCCGAGGCTCTCCTCGACCGGGAAGATCTGCGGCCAGCGTCCGTCATGGCCCTTCTGGTTCCAGCCGACCAGACAAAACTCCGCGCCGGGGATTCCCTGGCGGGCAAACTCGTCGACGATCGCCATGAAACGGTCGAAGGTGATGACCGCCTTCATCGGCGGTTCATCCTTCACCGTCTGTTCCGGGACGGGACTCGGCACCGGTTTCCAGCCGTGCCGGACACGGACCTCCGGATAGTTCGCCGCGTAGGCCAGCTCTTTCGACTTCTTCGCCCGCTCGCGCAGCGGGATGACGGTTCCCGTGTCCAGCTGATGGCGGCGGTAGCGGCGCGCCATGCCGGCGTAATCCGCATCCGCGCCGCTTAACTGGTAGTAGTCGATGACAATATCCTCATACGGCGCATGGATGGCGCGCTTAAAGAGGGGATAGAGCGTGTAATGGCCGTTCTGGACCGAGAGCTGCTGGGCATAGTTGTACGGCATGCCGGTGACGATCGCGACGAAACACCCGCGGGGCGTCTTCATCCCGAAGATCGGCATCGGGGGGGCGTCCAGATTCTTGAATCCCTTCTCTTCACGGAAGAAACCAAGATGCCCGTTCGGGAAGACGAAATAGCCCTCCTCGCCTTTGTCGGCTTGCGCGAAGTCGGCTTTGAGGGCGATGCTCTTGGTGTCCGGGGCGATCGCCGTTTGGGGGATGCGGAATTGGGCATGGCCGTCCTGAAACGCCAAAGGCCGGGTTTCGCGGGAGACCTCTCCGTTGAAACGGGTCGTCTCCACAACGATTTCCGCCCCGCAGAGGGTTCGGATGATGCCTAGTCCGAAGAAGATTCCCAACCAGCCTTTCATGCGCGCATTCCTTTCGGCTTCGAGCAGGGAATCATCTTCCGTTCCGTCATCAGGAAATCCACCCGCTTGTCGTGCTCATCAAGGGGCAGATTGAAATTGACGACCTGCCAATCATAACAAACCCCGATTTTCATGGCGGTGGGGGCGGCCTTCATCAGAAGCTTGTCGTAGTATCCACCGCCATATCCCAGCCGTCCGCCGGAGGCGTCGAAGGCGAGTCCCGGCATGATGAAAGCGTGGACATCCCACACCGGGACGTCGATGCGGGTGACGGGTTCCCGGATGCCGTGTTTTCCGGTGACGACCTGGGTTTCGGGCGTGAAGAGACAGAGCCGGTATTGGCTGATGTTGCTGTCCCAGACCGGGACGCAAAGCGCTTTCCCCCGCGCCCAGGCGATGCGGGCGAAATGGTGGGTCGGGATCTCATGGGGCGTGCTTAGGTAGATGCAGATCACGTCCGCGCGCAGCAGGATGTCGATCGGCGGCGTGGTCAGCTTTACCGCGATGGTCCGTCCGGCGCGGCGGCGCGTCTCCTGATCGACCGCATGACGCTGCGCAGAGAGCGCGGCGCGGATCTCCGCTTTCGTCGAGGTCGATGAGAGTTCGGGCATGGGCGTCTCGGCGGCCGGTTTCTGGTCAGACATGAAGCACCTCCTTGATGGCGGCGAAGATCGCGGCGGGTTCGGCCATCCGACCGGGGCCTGTCGTACCGCAAGCCAGTTCGCCGACATCGGCTTGGACCATCCCGATGCCCCGCGCGGTCACGGTCGCGACGTTGGCTTGCGTGGCGGGATTCTCCCACATCCCGGAATTCATGGCGGGCGCGAGCAGGATCGGTGCTTTGGTCGCCAGCGCCGTCGCCGTAA
>DBXN01000066.1 GCA_002309585.1 Verrucomicrobia bacterium UBA1211 | reverse complement strand
ATCATGAACAACGTCTCGATCTCCGGGGCGAGTTTCCGGTTGGTCAGCGCCATCTGGAACTCGTATTCGAAATCGGAGTAGACCCGGAGCCCCCGAACCACCACCCCGATCTTGTGCTGCCGGCAGTAATCGACCAGCAGGCAATCCAGCCGGTCGATCGCCACATTCCGAATCTTCGCCGCCTCGACGCTCTCCCGGATCATCTCCAGCCGCTCGTTGATGTCGAACATGCTGGTCGCCTTCATGGAAACCCCCGCCACGACGATGGTCACCCGATCAAACAGCATCGCGCTCCGCTGCAACAGATCGAAATGCCCCATGGTCAGGGGATCGAACGTTCCGGGATATACGGCCTCACTTCTCATCTGTTTCTTCCACCTCTTCCCGCCGGTAGATGCCCAGCCGGGTATGCCCATACACGCGGTCCCGCAACAGTTCCCATCCGGGAATCGCCTCCACCGACTTGGCGATCGGCATCTCCGCGATGAAAAGCCCGCCGGGACGGACCGCGTCATGCTCGGCGGCGGCGGCCATCAGCCCGGCGAAGCCCTGCTCCCGCCCGACCACATAGGGCGGATCGGCGAAGGCGACATCCGCCTTCAGCCCCCGCCCGGCCGTCTGGAGCCACCGGAGGGCGTCCGCGCGGATAACCTCCCCGTCCGAAACCCCCACCAACACGCCATTTTCCTTGATGAGCTGGACGTTGCGGGGATCCTTCTCCACCCAGATGACCCGCCTCGCCCCGCGGCTGAGCGCCTCGAACCCGACCGAACCGGATCCGGCGAAGAGGTCCAGCCAGAACCCCTCCGCCACGTAATCGACCAGCATCGAGAAGAGTGCCTCCCGAACCCGGTCCTGCGTCGGCCGAACCTTCTCGCCGGGCGGCACCTTCAGCCGCCGCCCGCACCACTCGCCGCCCGAAATGCGCATTACCGGATCTGGAGATAGACCTGCACCACCTTCAGCGGCGCGACCCCGCGCTCCCACTCCCAACGGCGCGCATAGATCAGCTCCACCACCGTGTCGCCGGGATAGATCCCCTGGATGTTAATGTCCGCATAGGTCGGACCGCCAACCAGACCGAAGAAACTCCGGGTCTGCTGATGGGTCACCGACACCGCGCAGTAGGCCGGATCGCACCGGACGAACCACTCGTAACCGGTCCCCAGACTCTCCTCAAACTGAAACGCGATATTCCGCTGCCCGTTCAAGAAGAGCAACGCACTCATCGAATCGACCAGCGTGCCCATCTGGTACCGGTAGCCCGGACGGATCGCGACCCATCCCTTGTAGTGGTTCCGGTCCGCGAACGGCCGCGCCAGCGGATGGTTGTAGTGTCCCGGCCGATAACCCGGCGCGCGGTCCACGATGTGATGGGACGGACCGTGATGGGACGGACCGGGCGCGGGTTTAGCCGCAGGACCGTGATGGGACGGGCCAGGCGCCGGTTTCGGCGCCGGTTTCGGAGCGGGCTTGGCGACAGGAGCCGGTTTCGGAGCCGGTTTCGGAATGGGCTTCGCGGGAGCCGGTTTCGCCACCGGCGCACCGCCGGGCCGTCCCGGCTGATGCATCTGCGGAGGGGGGGCCCCTCGGTCATTCGGACTCTTCGGACGGGGGCCCTGCCCGTTCGACCATGTGGCCACCGCCGCCAAACCCAACGCCAATCCGATTCCTACCGCTCGCTTCATCGTAACCTCCTTCGTATGTGTATGTCCTTTTACACCGTTTTCGAAAACAATCACCGAATAGTGTAAAAGATTCACCCCGCCCTCTCAAGCGGAAAGTTGAAGAGAAAGGGGAACGGGAGGGAAGGTTAAAAGATGAAAAGGTTAAAGGGTTAAAAGGTTAAGGGACACGCGTCACTCCCATTCCCGTTTCCTCAACCCTCAACGCTCAACCTTCCCACCCCAGTTGTGCCGGCCGTAATCGAACTCCTGGGGTTTGCCGCCGGCGTAGATTTTACCGTTTTTGACCGAATAGTAGGTTTTGGACTGGTTGACGACGCTGTTCATGTTGCCTTCGATCGTGTGGAGCTGGCCGCCCTTACCGCGAAACACCACGGCGATGAAGTGGGACTTGAAATGGATGATATCGCCAGCCCGCACTTCCGAGGGATCGGTGAACTTCTCGCCGGCGTACAGCCCGGTCCCAAACATGTAACGGGCGAAATCCGACGCCATTGCCGCGCACTCGAACGCGCCCTCTTTCGTCAGCAGCGCGGGTTTCATCGTTCCCCAGGGACGGCCCTGCCGGTAGGCGTGCTCCGCCAAAAGTTCCGCCGCGCGGGTGTTGTATTCCGCCTGCGTCTTCACCGGCGGCGCCTCGCGGGCAAGGAAGAGGCGGGCGGCGTTCGCAACCCCGCACGCCTCATAATCGCCGTGCACCTGGAGCAACCGGTAAGTCACCTTGCCGAGAACCACCGTTCCGAGGGAGACGCACCATGTATCCTTCTCAAGCGCCCCGATCAGCTCCACCGCCTGTTTGCCCCGGTTGAGATAGAGCAGGTGCTGGCAGGCGGTCGTGTACTCCTCCGGTTTCCAATTCACCTTGCCCAGCACCTCTTCGGTCCGAAACCAGCGGTTGGTGTATTTGCCCGCATCCGGCTTGACCGGCACCGCCATCTCAAGGGAACGGCCATCCTTGGCGATCGAGATGAGGGAAAAGGGCTCCTCCCCGAGCATCACCGCGTTTCGCCGGTCGACAAACGGCCGCGTCGCGGAGAAGGAGGGCAGAATCTTGATGTCCCCCGACATCGGAAGCGGCGTGATGGCGGCGGGCAGGCGGTCGGTCAACCGTTCAACAACCGCCGGCGGCAGAACGGATGCCGATTGGGGCAATCCCCACCCGGTCAGGGCCGCCAAAAGAACCGCATATCCGATGATTATCTGTTTTCGCCGCATCCTTACGTCTCCTTACTGTCTTGCGCGACTTCCGGGTCATGGCCACTTTGCCAATCCGGGAGCCCCTAAAAAAGTATCCCCATCATATAATAATCCACACCGAAGGTCAATCGGCATGGGAATGGAACAGAAGTCTGATGTCCGAATTACCATTCAGCCACAAGACTTCGGACACCAGCCATCATTAAAGTTTTCCATTCCCGCGCTCACGCGGAGGAGGGGCTTTTAACCCTTTAACCTTTTAATCTTTTAACCTTCCCTCCCGTTCCCCAATATACCGCTTAACGATATTCAACCGCGCGCGGGCGCTTGGCGGATCGTCCGCCGTCAGGCGCATCGGCTGTGAGTGGGAGAAGGCGGGAAAAGGCGACGCCAACGTTCCCCGCTCGCGTTCGTTCCGCTTGGCATCCAGCACCCGCCAGGCGCCGTCGCTCCCGCAGATCAACCGGTCACCCCCGCGGAGGGTGACGGGGAAGCGGCGCGTCTCGTCGCCGATCGCCAAGGTGAAGGGGGAGATGGGGCCGAGGCAGGTGAACTCCACCCGCGCCGCCTCTCCGGGCCGAATGGCGAGCGTGGGCAGCGCGTCGGACCCGATGGCGGGCGCGTAGGTGACCGGTTCCATCGCCTCGTAGGCGAGCGCGCGTTTTTCCTCGGGCGCAAGCGTTTGCCGCAGGGCGGGAAAGGCGGGTTCAAGGCCGAAGAGGGTCACCTCCGCGCGCGGGATCACCCCCTTTCCTGTGGCGCGGAGGGCGAGTGAAACGGTGTTGTTCCCCTGGAGAAGCCGGGGCGTTCCCTCCGTTCCGGCCACTGCCAGGATGTCGCCGACTTCGCTGTACCGGATCCACCGGCCCGCGGTCCGTTCCGCGTACTCGCCGGCCTTCAGCGGGAAGGGCAGCGGATAGTCCGTTCCGTTGATCTGAAGCGAGAGGCCCTCCAGCGCGGGCCGTTGGACGCGGAGCGCCTTGATCTCTGAAACCGCGATATCGGTGCCGCCCCCCGCCGGTATCCCGCCCAGATAGAGCGTGACGCTGTCGATATGCTGAAGATCCAACCGATTCCGATAGACCGCATAGAGACCGCCGTGCGGCCACGGGACATCCTCCGTTCCGGCGGCATCGCGTTCCCGCGCCAACAGCTCGATATACCGCCAGCCCGTGAAGTCGATCGTGACCAGATGATCGGAAACGGCCCCGTTGTATTCACGGGGGGAGGTCAACCGGAGATCCAGCGTCGCCCCCGATCCGTCACCCTTGATCCAGCATCCGAACGCGCCGGTTCCGTCGATCGAAAGGTAGGGATGGGGAATCGCGCGTTTGACCGCTCCCCAGCCGCGTCCCTCTCCACTGCCATCGGCGGCGGCCTGTATCCGGATCGCCGGTCCGTGCGCCGTATCGTCGGAGGTGGCGATAGCGAGCCGGCCACCGGATCCCGTCTGGGTGGAGAATCCTGCGAGCATCTCGGCGTGAATCAGGGAGACGCACGCGTCCGTCGTGTAGGGCATCGCGGCGTCAAGCGCCTCCACCCGGAAATCGACCGGCATCGCGGCGGGAGCCGAGACCGGCCACCCGGTCGCGGCCGGGCCGCTCACGCGGCGGGTCGACACGGTCACGGGCGTCAACCGCCAGATGCCGTCACCGTCCTGCCGCAGACGGAATTCCGCGCCCGGTTCGCCGAGCCGCTCACGGACACCCGGCGCGAAGGCACGGGCCAACCGGAACCGTTCATACCAACCCATGACGGTGATCTGCCGCTCGATGCCGACCGGCAGCGGCTCGTAACTCACATTGACCCCCTGGATGGACATCGCCGCGTCGATCGCCGCGTTCTTGGCGGCGAAGTACTCCATCTCATCCAAAAAATGGCCGCGGGCGGCGGTGTCGGCCCGGCGCGGCGCCCACCAGCCCATTTGGGGTTCGAGCAGATTCGCAAGCCGGCTGGCGCGGACGGTGTCGCGGACGTGGCGGTCGTGGAACCGCTTGGCCCCCCACACGGGATGGTCCCACGCGCCGATGCGGGAGTGGAACCACCAGTTGTGGGCGCCGTGGCAACTGGACTCGTTCAAGACGGCGTGCCGGTCGGGATCGAGCCGGGAGAAGATGGCGTGGCGCATAGCGTCGATCCCGTATCGGGACATCATGCCCTCGGAACCGTCGAAATAGATCTGGTCACATGAGCAGGTGTTGAAGACCTCCGCGATCCGGTCGGCCAGCGCCTCGGCGGTCGGGGAACCGGGGGCGGGGTAGAACGCATAATACCGCTGCTGCAGATAGTCGGCCGGTTCGCCCGCCGCATGGGCCGCCGGGCGAGTGCCGAAGGCACCCCGCTTGCATCCGGTGAAGGCATAGGGCGGATCGCGGCGGATATCGGTGTATTGGATCACTTCCGTGCCGATCCGGATGGCGTTGCCGTTGCTGAAATAGGTGAAAACCCGGTCATGCATCGCGATCGGACATTCCGTGACGGTGATCTCGGTATCGGCGGGTTCCATCGGACGGGCGAGGGTATAGCGGTGCCACGCCAGAAGGTTGGTCGAACAGACGGGGGTGATCCAGGCGTCCATCGGGTCGATGCAGGCGGTCAGGGTATGGATGCCGGCGCGGAGTCCGGCGGCGTGAATCCGCTCGACGGTGTCGCGCATATCGTCGAGGCCCTTCGGGAAGAGCCGGGTGTTGACCGGGTAATGGCCGAGCCGTTCCCACCAGCCGTGGATGTGGATGGTCGAGAAGCCGCCCCGCTCCGCAAGCGCGATCCAGTCATCGGCCGAGGCATGGGAGAGGTCGGCGAAGAGGTAGGAGCCGCGCGCCTCCGGGGCGTCGGCCACCCAGGGCCCCCCCAGCCGGCTGGTCGGGACACCCGCCTCGCGCGCCATCGCGCGAAGCTGTTCCGTGAGCGTCGCGCGCGGACCCGCGCAGAGTCCCGCGCGCCAGCCGGTCAACCCTCGGGTCAGGTCGGCCGTGACGCGGAGCGTGCCGTGCTGGACCGACATTTCGCTCGGCAATTCATAGGCCCGCAGCGCGACCCCCGAATCCGGGTCCGAGACCAGATTCGCCATCTCGCCGCGCCAGGTGCCGCAGAGGGGGGTGAGGAGGCAGAAGGTCAACCGCTTGGCGTCCCGCACGTCAACCGCCTCGACCCGGAAGGTCCATCCGCCCTCGAAGGGGCGGACCGAGAGATCGACGCTTCCCGCCCCGCGCGGGAAGATCGCGGTGAGCCGTCCCGGCTCGGCGGCGGGCCGCATGTCGCAGACCGAAAGCCGGGATCCGTCGGCGCGCTCCACCCGTACCATCGGTTGCAGCCGTCCGACCAGTTCGCGGCCGGTCGCCCGTTCCCGTAGCGAGGCGATACGCCCCTTGCCGTCGATCACCAGCGTCGCATGGCGGCCCTCGCTGGTGAGGACCGGGGACACGACGCGGGGAACGGACGAGATCACCCGCCGGGCGGTTTCGCGATAGCGGGGATCCGCCGCCAGGGCCCTCACCGACTCCGCCGGAAGCGCATCGGCGTAGAACCGCAGGTCATCCATCAATCCCCGGTGGGTGACATCGGAGAACCAGCCGCCGAGGCGGATTCCCTGGACGGCGAGGGGATGGTCCCACCGTTCCCGACCGACGGGAACCCCATCCAGATAGAGCGTCAGATCGGGCCGGCTGAAGGTCGCGCAGAGATGGCGCCAGCGGCCGGTCTCGACAGAGGGGATCAACGTGACACCGGTCTCGACCCACTTCGGCGCGCGGCACCCGAGCCGGAACGAGAGCGCCCCGTCATTCATGAAAAGCATCAGGCCGTTCGGGGACCACGCCTCGGAGGTCAGCAGGTTGGGATACTGTCCGTCCGTCTCGTCCCATGCGGCCCACAGCGAAAGAGAGAAACGGTCGCTGCCGTCCAATCCCGGAATGGGCGGGAGCAGAACCTGCGGCCCGTTTCCGGGAAAAGCCAGCGCCGTTCCGAAGGCGCCTTCCACCCACTCGATACCCGGATCAAGCTCGGCCTCCAGACTCTGCGCCGCCGAATCCCGCGCGATTCCGCCCTCCCCCTCATCGAACGGCCAATGGGCCAGCAAAGCGGGATCAGCCGACGCCACCCACGCGCCGACCGCCATCCAGACGTACAGACAGACTCGATTCCACCGTTTCATGGCAAACTCCCAATTAGGGTTGAGTGTTGAGAGTAAGAAACGTGAGAACGACATTCGACAACCGTTCCCCATTCCCCTCTTTAACCTTTTAACCTTGCCTATCACTTACCGTTCAGCCACAAGACTTCGGGCTTCAGACATCAGACTTCCGTACGCCGCTTCTCAACCCTCAACTGCCCCCGCCCCACGTTACCCTCTTTTACATTCCCGCGCTCACGCGGGCGCGGGGGGCTTTTAGTCTGCGTCCGCGAGCTCACGTCGGGTAAGGACCACGCAGCCCAGGGCGGCGAGGTAGAGCGGCATCAGGACCAGATCCCAACTGGCGGCGGAGAGCATCCGCCGGGTGTCGATCCGCTCGTTCCGCGTCACGGCGGTCAGCGGGGACTCCCGGAACGCGTGGACCGTCGCGTAGTGGATCGCCTGTGAAACCCAGATCCCCGGCTTGTTTTTCCAGTCGGCCTTGTCCTCCTCGGCGATCACCGAGACGACCGAATTGCCGAGCATGCAGAGCAGCAGCAACAGCGTGGCGGTAAAGGCCGCAACGGGGAAAGAGAGGCAGGCGCTGAGGGTCAGGCCCAGCGCGGAGAAGAGGCCGAGCACCGACCAGTGGATGAAGGCGGACCGGACGAGATTGACCTCAAACGGGCCGCCCGGTGTCAGGAGGGCGACATCCTGCCGGAAGCGGACCATGATCGCGGAGGATTCGCGCGAATGGCTCTGGTTCGCAAAGATCAGCCGGAACTGGCGGAGATCACGCGGCACGGGCTGGGAAGCGGGCGCGTTGGCCGGGATGAAATCGTTCGAATCGACCGCGAATTCGATCTCGTTCTGGGAGAAGTCGCTGACGGGGACATCGATGACGGTCCCCGGCAGCTCCTCGCAGATGAGGCGGAAGGTCCCCTGGATGTGGGTCCGGGTACTGTATTCGGTATCGAAACGGACCCGCACGGTCAGCGGATCGCCCAGCGTCAGCGGATGGTCGAATTGGAAGGTCCAGGAGACCTCCTCGCCGGGATTGAGGATGCTGTAGCGCTCTGAGGCCTTTTCCTCCAAAACCCGCAGGATCGCCCGCTTCGTGAGGTTGGTGGGGAGTTTCCCCGCCTCGGCCATCTCGGCATAGACCGCCTTCGCCTCTTCGGCGGGCGTCGGAAGCACCGGCCGGAAAACATAGCGGCTGGAGGGGTAATCGGTCTTTTCCCATTGGTCGCGGTGGATACGCCATTGGATCTGGGCGTAGACGCCGAGGTAGACCAGCAGGAGCGCCAACCCGTTCAGGATCAGCAGGGCCAGCCATTTGCCGAACCACAGTTCCGCCATCCGGACCGGCTTGACGACGGTGAGCTGGATCCGGGTCGAATCGATCTCCGCCGCGAAGAGGGAACAGGCGGTCCAGAGCGAAGCCAGCGCCAGCAGGCCGAAGGCGAAACCGAGGGTATAGGTGAAGAGGACCTGGAGATCGCCCGCCGGCGTTCCGTCGCCCTTCAGCACGCACGGCAGGAGCAGGATACAGGCCATCAACAGCACGATGATCGCGCCGACCGTCCGCGTCCGGAGGGACGCCCGCAGCGCCAAACCCGTGATACCGAATAACCGAATGAAGAATCCTCGCATCGCCCAACCGATCCCCTATTTAAAGCAACCGGGGAGATTGTAAGCGGATTCCGCCCGTAATTCAATAGTAAAGGGGAACGGGGAATGTCGCCGGGCGCATCTGCGCAATTCACCATGTATTATTGTGAAATTGTGGAATTATGACAATGTGGCATTTTCCCAATTTCATTATTCCATAATGTCTCAATTCCACAATTCCATAATTTCACAATGGTTGTATGGCATGGGTGAAAAACAAAGATGCGCTCAATGTCGCCCCCGTTCCCCTCTTTTCACTATTCACTTGGCAAATGCCCCCTTTTTTGCCATAATGGCGGGCAAACTCTTTTTGAAAACCTCTTGCCTTGTAGAGGTGCAGGGCAGGATTAGTGCGGAGGTATAGGGAACCGTGAGTACCGCGAACACGACGGCGGGGCTTCAGACGCTCACTCCTGAGCTGAAGGCCTTCATTGCCGAATGGAAAGACAAGCCGGGAAATCTGATCATGGTCCTGCATCAGGTGCAGCAGACGTTTGGTTACATTCCCCGTGAGGTGGCCTTTGAAGTGGCCGACCTGTTGGACGTCCCCTTAGCGAAAATCTACGGGGTAGTAACCTTCTACAACTTCTTCAAGCTGAAGAAGCCCGGGCGCAACAAGATCCAGGTCTGCTTGGGCACGGCCTGCTATCTGAAGGGCGGCGCGGACATCATCAAGGAGCTTGAGAAGATCCTCGGAGTCGGTTTGAACACGGTTACGCCTGACGGCGCCTTTTCCGTCGAGGCGGTCCGCTGCCTCGGGTGCTGCGGCCTGGCGCCAGTGATGGTGATCAACGGCGAGGTCTTCGGCAAGGTCGTTCCGGGGATGCTGCCGGACATTCTGGCGAAGTTCAAGTAACGGAACCGGCTGTGCACGCATCTGTCTGTGACATGATCACCGATCTCGTGCAGAACGGGGTGGAGGCCGGCGCGACCTGTGTCGAGCTGGATGTCACCACGGACCCCGCGCGGCTGTCGGTGCGTGTGGCGGATAACGGCAAGGGTATGGACGCGGCCACGCTGAAGCGGATCTCCGATCCGTTCTACACCGAGGCCGGCAAGCACGACCACCGTCGAGTCGGGTTGGGGGTTCCCCTCCTGCTCCAGACGGCCGAGGCTTGCAACGGGAAGGCCGGGATCGACTCGGAACCCGGGAAGGGGACGACGGTGACGTTCGAGCTGGACGCCACGCACGTCGACACCCCGCCGCTGGGGGACCTGCCCGCCACCCTGCTGGGGCTGATGAGCTTTTCGGGGACGTATGACCTGATCGTCACGCGGCGGACGCCGGTGGACAGTTATACGATCTCGCGGAAGGAGTTGCTGGAGACCCTGGGGGATTTGACCTCCTCCGGTAACCTGATTCTGGCCCGGGACTTTTTGCGCGCCCTTGAGGCGAATCTGGACGGATGAGATGCGGCGGCCGACGGGAACGGACACGTTGCGAAGCGTTTTCACTTTAAAGGAGACAAGACAATGGCGAAATTGACATTGGACGATCTGCGCAAGATGCGCGATCAGAAACAGAAGCTGATGGAGAAGCGCGATCCTTCGAACAAGGATGTGCAGGTTATCGTGGGCATGGGGACATGCGGTATCGCCGCCGGCGCGAAAGAGACCTTCAACGCGATCATCGAGGAGTTGGACGCGCGCGGGATCTCGAACGTTCTGGTGCGCCAGACGGGATGCATGGGCCTCTGCCATTCGGAGCCGACCGTCGAGGTGATCGTTCCGGGCATGCCGGTTGTGATCTACGGCAACGTGGACGCCACTGTCGGCAAGCAGATCGTCACCGACCACATCGTGGGCAACAAGCTCATTGACAACCACATTTGCGATAAGCCGGCAACGGACATTATTCGCTAAAGCGGAGAGAGACCATGGGTTTTAAACAGTATATCCTGACGTGCGGCGGTACGGCGTGTGAGTCCAACCGCGGGATTGAACTTTTCAACGCGCTCAAGAAGGCGGTCGCCGACAACGGCCTCGCCGACGACGTGCAGGTCGTCCGGACCGGCTGCCTCGGCTTCTGCGAGAAGGGGCCGATCGTGAAGATCCTCCCCCAGGACACCTTCTATGTCGAGGTGAAGCCTGAGGACGCGGAAGAGATCGTCAAAGAGCACATCATCAAGGGCCGGACGGTCAACCGTCTGCTCTATGACAAGAACCAGAGCAAGCTGCACGTCGGCATCGACGAGATCGACTTCTACCAGAAGCAGTTCCGTATCGTGCTACGTAACTGCGGCGTGATCGACCCGGACCGCATCGACGAGTACATCGCCCGTGACGGTTACAAGGCGTTGGAGCGCGCGCTCTTCGAGATGACCCCGCAGCAGGTGGTCGACGAGATCACCAAGTCCGGCCTCCGCGGCCGCGGCGGCGCGGGCTTCCCGACCGGCCTGAAGTGGGGCTTCGCGGCTAAGCAGCCTGCCGGCCAGAAGTACATGGTCTGCAACGCCGACGAGGG
>DBXN01000004.1:27172-37343 GCA_002309585.1 Verrucomicrobia bacterium UBA1211 | reverse complement strand
CAGACGGTCGGCAAGTGTGATCCGTAGTTTGACACTCATCGTTTCGTATGTTATAAATCAATCCGTATTTGTGGATAACGGAGAAGGGGATGGAACAGAATATCGATATGTCGGTCAATCTGGGCGGGATCCGGATGGCGAATCCCGTCACGGTCGCGTCCGGTACGTTCGGGTACGGTCAGGAGTATGCGCGGCTGATCGATCTTTCGCGGCTGGGTGCCGTCACGGTCAAAGGCATCCGGTTGGAGGCGTGGCCGGGCAACCCACTGCCGCGACATGCGGAGGTTTTCGGGGGCATGGTCAACGCGATCGGTTTGCAGGGACCTGGCGTCGAAGGGTTTATCCGTGACGACATGCCGTTTCTCCGTAAAGCCGGAACGCCGGTCATCGTGAACATCTGGGGGACGAGCATCGAGGAGTATGCCGAAGTCGCGCGCCGTTTTTCAGAGGTTGAGGGGATCGCCGGACTGGAGTTGAACATCTCTTGTCCGAATGTCAAGGAGGGGGGACATGCGTTTGGACACGATCCCTCTACGGTATCGCGGCTGGTTGCGGCGGTACGGCGGGCGACGCCGTTGCCGATCATGCCCAAACTGGCGCCGAATGTTCCGGACATCACGGTCTTCGTCCGGGCCGCCCAGGAGGCGGGTGCGGATGCGCTGGCGATGATCAACACCCTTCCCGCGATGGTGATCGATATCGAGCGGCAGGTCCCCGTTTTGGCGAATAAGACGGGTGGACTTTCCGGGCGCGGGATTCATCCCGTTGCGGTCAAACTGGTATGGGATGCCGCATCGGTGGCGACGGTGCCGATTCTTGCGATGGGGGGAATCTTCGAGCCGGAGGATGCGATCGAGTTTCTTTTGGCGGGCGCGAAGGCGGTCGCGGTCGGTACGGCGACATTCATTGATCCGTCCACCGCCCTCCGGGTTGTGGATGGTATCCGGGCGTATATGATCCGCCACGGCTATGCCTCGATGGCGGATTTCAAACGGGTGGGGTGACGCGTGATGCGGGTCGGGATGGATCTTCTGCGCGGCAGGGCCGCCGCATGGTTCAAGGGGAAACGGGTTGGACTACTGAGCCATCAGGCTGCGGTCTGCGCGGATGGCGCCACGTCGGCGCAGGCGTTACATGCCGCATTAGGCGAAGGGTTGGTCGCGCTGTTCGGGCCGGAACACGGCTTTTTCGGCCAGGCGGGGCCCGGTGTCAAGACCGTCACGCGCCGTCATCCCGATTGGAGGATCCCCGTTTATTCGCTCTACGGAGAACGGCGTAAACCCGCGCCGGCGTGGTTGGCCGGCTTGGATGTGCTGATCTGCGACCTTCAGGATCTGGGTGTCCGGTGCTACACCTATCTCGGAACATTGAAGTTGGTGCTGGAGGCGTGCGCCGAGGCGGGGGTAGAAGTTTGGGTCGCCGACCGTCCCATTCCGTTGCCGAAGGTGGTGGACGGCCCGGTTGCCGAGCCGGCGTTCTTCTCGTTTGTCGCGCCTTGCGCGGTTCCGCTGGTTTACGGCATGACGCCCGCCGAGACGGCCCGATGGCTGGCGCGGGAGATCCCGTCCTTGCGGCTCAAGACCGTTCCGATGGAGGGCTGGGATACCGCCTCACGAGCGTGGGGCGGAGATTACCCGTCATTCGTTCCGCCTTCGCCGGGCATCAAAAGTTGGGAGACGGCGCAGCTCTACCCCGCGACGGTCTTCACCGAGGCGTTGCCGGGAATCGACTGCGGCCGGGGAACCAATCTGCTCTTCCGCGTATTGGGGGCACCGTGGATGCGGGCGGAACGTTTTTGCGCCGCCTTCAACGAGGGCGGGGCATTCGGACTCTCCGCCCATCCCTACCGCTATACCGCCGCCTCCGGCGCGTATGCCGGACGGGAGTTGGACGGCATTCGGTTGACGGTTATGGATTTCAGGCGTTACCGTCCCGCCGCCGCCTCCCTGGCGTTGCTTCAGACGTTGGTTCAAGAGGTGGGTGCCGCGCGGATCTGGCAGCATAAAGGGGTTCGTCCCCAATGGTTTGACAAACTGTATGGCGGTGACGCGACCCGCCTCGCGCTTCAGGCCGGAACGCCTGCGGAGACAGTCGAGCGCCGTTGGCGCGTGGCAAGCGCCCGGTTCCTCCGGCAGCGAGCCTCCTGCCTGCTCTACGATCGGTAGCGGGGATGACCCATTTTCCGATTGTCTTCCGGTTTCGAATTGCATAAAATGGCTTCATCAAACGTGGTAATCGAGTCTGTCGCATGACGCGGCGGGCCTAATCAGTGAGGAGTAGAACGAGATGAATAATCCGATTTGGGTGATGACGTCGGCCTTTCCGAAACTTTCTTTCGACGAGATCGTTTCGCAGGTCCGGGTGATCGGCGCGCAGGGAATGGAGCTTTGCGTCTTTCGGCGTGACGGGTCCCGTAAAGACCATGTGGCGACGCATCTGGATTACGAGACGTTTTCGCGCGATGACGCGCAACGTCTGATCGACCGGCTGAACGGCGAGAAACTCCGCATTTCCGTCGGCGCGTATGACAATATGATCGGCGGCGATCCGGCCGAGCGCGTGGCGAATCAGAACCATATCCTGAAGCTGATCCGTATCGCGGCCCTGCTGGGCGGCGACGCGAACGATGTGGTTGTCGGTACGTTCGTCGGCTATAACCAGGAGCTGGGGAAAGAGGACGGCGGCTTCCAGAAGAACCTCGACCTCTACAAGAAGGTCTTCACGCCGATCGTGAAGTACGCCGAGAGCCTGGGCGTTACGCTGGTCTATGAGAACTGCCCGATGGAGGGTTGGCAGCCCGCTTCCGCCCCCACGACTTACAACAACCTGCCTTGCTGCCTTGCGGCCCGCAAGCTGATGTATGCGCTGATTCCGAGCAAAGCCCATGCCGAGACGTACGATCCGTCGCACGATATCTGGCAGTGTGTTGATCCCTGCGACGTGATCCTGAACAGCGACATGAAGCGGATCCGCCGGATCCATATCAAGGGGACCCGTAACTTCACCGCCAATCCCCACGCCGTCCACTGGGGCCGTATCTATCCGATGCAGCAGGTCAAACCGGCGCTGGCCAAGAAGGCCAAGGTTCCGACTACCGACAATCCGTGGTGCCGTTTCGCCTACGAGCCGCGTCTGCCGGGCTTCGGCGGAAGTGACAGCCTGGATTGGGCGAAGTTCCTTGAGCTGCTGATGGCGAAGGGTTACCAATATCCGTTCGTCATCGAGAACGAGGGGTGCAACTCTTCCCACACGGGCGATATGGGCGCGACCGTCCAGGGCTTCCAGGCGACGGTTTTGAACACCGCTCCGGTCGTTTGGCCGCTGGTCAAGGGTAAGGGTTACTTCTTCGATACCGCGAAGTTGCCCGCGCTGAAGGCTGCGCCGAAGAAGGATATCCCGGTTGTGACGATGGATGATCTGAAGTAAGCCGATCCAGTAAACCGGAAGAGGGTTGAGCGTTGAGGGTCGAGCGGCTGGGCCCCTATGGGCTGCGGGCCATTTTCAATCCGCCGCGCTCAACCCTCAACGTTTCGAAGTCACTTCCGGATGAATTCAAGTTTGTCGATGTAGACTGCTTGGATGGTTGATTGTCCATCCGTGAACCGCCCCGGACCGATCCAAAAGTAGTGTTCACGCGTCGGTTGCCAGGTGCCGATCGAATACCAGATATACCCGTCTTTCACCGCCTCGGTTTTTTTGTCGAGGCTGAGGACACCCCGTCTTCCAGCCTGATCGTAGACCCCGCTCCAGAAGGCTTCGCCTTTCGCATCGGGTTTCTTCTCGACCTTGATCCGGGCGCGGAGCTCATAGGAGGTCCCAGGATCGAAAGCGATCTTACTGAACGGTAACTGCGCGCACCACTCAAAATGTGAGTTGAAGAGTTTCAGCGCCTTGCCGTCCTCAGCCTCGGGATCATCGACGAATGCGCCCCATGTGCCGGGTTTCCCAAGGGTGATAAGCCGCTCTTCGACCGTCACGCGCGAGAGATCCTCCGGGATCTTGACCGGTTTGGGTTCGGCGGCAAGCATTTCGAATCGGCTCTTCCAGCTGTTATGGGCTCCGAGACCTTCACTCAGTCGGATGTCCTTCGCCTCGTTCAGGCGGTCGAGACACGCCTTGGCCAGTTCCCGTATGGCTTCGGGGGGATTGAGCAGTTCGGGATTGTCGGTCAGGATGATCTCCGGGGCACCAAACCGGTCCTCCCGCTGGAACCGGGTGAAAAGGACAGAGAAGGTTCCCATCCGGACGTTATAGAGGTGGGCGGGGGAGTTCTTGACCGCCTCCTCCGCCAGCCGCCAGAGCTGTTCGGCACGGACAAGGAAGTCATCGGGGAAAGCCAGATCCTGCGGGCTGAGGAAAATGGTGAGCGGACGGTTTTCGGTGTCGCGGTAGAAACTGTGAAGCGCATCGAAATAGTCGCGCACGTAGGGCGCGGCCGCCCCGTAGTAGCCGGTGAAGAAGTCCTGCAACAACGTTTCCGCCGGCAGCTCGGGATTCCACATCCATTTCGAGAGAAGCCACCCCTTCAGCTCGGCGAAGTCGCCGTGACGGCCCTGATAGGCGCCCTGTTCGAAAAGCAGTTTGACGTTGTTCTTCTTGAAGAAGCGGATGTTGTCTTGAAGTGTCAACACATTCGGAAAGGGGACCGTGTAGGCGCGGAAGTCGGTGGTATAGTCCCAGACGAAAAGTTGGTCGGTCTGTTCGCTCCACCCTTTGATGTCATCAACAAAGGAGCGGTTCTGCCGGTAGGGGCTCTTGTCAAGCGGGAAGGCGAAGTCACATTCGATGGAACAGAGGCAGGGAATCACGTTGTGGCGTAGACGGGCGTATTTGGGCGGCTTACGGGTGTACTGGTAGGCGAGGGTCTCGATGATCTTATCCGGGAACTCCTTTTCAACCGCCTCGGCGATGGCGTTGACGAAAAGGACCATCGTGCCGGCATGGGACTCTTCCCGATCATCAATCGCCTTGCAGTTCGGACAGGTGCAGAAGTTGTACCAGTCATTCTGGCTGACCCCGTAGTATTTGGCGGTCGGGTCTTTGCGGATATGCTCGAGCACCCGTTCGGTGACCAGTTTGAGGACATCGGGGTTGGTCAGGCAGAGTTGCGACGGATGTTTGAGCCGTTTCCCGTTGATCTCGCTGAAGTATTCAGGATGGGTGTCGAAGAATTCGTTGGGGTTACAGAGGTGTTCAAAGGTGTGGCAATACCAAAGGTCGCGGCCGAAACGGAAGGAGTGTCCGCCATGTTTCTCGGAGAGGTCCATCGAGTTGCCGTTGGCGCGGTTCCGCGCGGCGAAATCGCCGTTACCCTCTTTTCGGTAGTCATACCAGAAGGGTTCGCGCATGGCGATCGCGGGGATCTGGGTATCGTCAAGGTCATCGGGGAGGGTGATCGCCTGCTGCCGCGGGATGACGCTGTGCCAGGAGGCGTACCAGCGGCACCCGGCGAACCGTTCGAGGATCTCGTAGCCGCCGTAGAGAGTCCCGCGCACGGGGCCGCCCAGAACCAGCAGATGGGGTGGGCAGGCTTTGAGCCGGAATCCGTCCATGCCGAGTTTCTCCCAGTCGGGTTTCGCCTTGAGCAATGCTTCCGTATGGCGCGTGTCTCCCAGCAGGATGGCTTTGGCGGGGAGGTCGGAACGGTCGTCCGAGATGGGAAGTTTGACACCGGTTGTCTCTTCGATGAACCGTTGGAGCTCTTCGGCCGCATACTTTTGCGAGGCGGAGGCATTCGCGGGATAAACGAGGGTATAGGCGGGCGGTTGATCGCGCTCGGCGAGGGTGAGCGCGGTCGCGGGCACGGCGTGGAGCCCGGCGGCGAGGCAAAGCGTGGCGGTGAACAGACGTTTCATGAGGAACCTCCTAAGGTTACTTGTTTCCATTCAGTTTGAATGTGACGGCGATTTCCACTTCACCCGTCTCGGGCGCAGTTACGAAGAGCAGAAGTTGTGAGAAGCCTTTGTTGGGGCTGTTCCAGTCGGCCTCCGGGGGGCCGCTCGCCGGTCCGGTTTCCCATTGGAACGGTTGCGGGGCGCGCGCCGACAGGAGGAGGGTCTTTCCCGCTTCCTCCAGCGTCAGATCGTTTCCCCGGACGGTGGGCTTGGCGGCGGTGACCATCGACCAACGGACGGTGTCGCCCGGCGTAAGGCCGCGCAGAGTGTCGGTCAGCGTGTAGGTGCGGGTCTGAAGATCAAGCGTGCCGGAACGGACCACCTGAGTCGCGTTGGTGTAGAGGCCGGAGAGGTCCAGCTCAACCTGCTGGATATGGCCGCGCGTTTCGCAGGCGGTGACCTTCGCGGCGCCGGAGACCTTCTGTTGGCATCCGTTGATCATGAGGGTGTTATGGGAATCGGTCGCAAGTCGGTAGATGCGCCAGCGGTCAGAGTCCTGCCGCATGTTCCAGAGGCTCATGTTGCGGGATTCGATGCGGTGGTAGGGTTCCGCACCGAGGTCGTATGCCCAACGAATCCCGCCGGCGTCGAGTACGAAGGACCCACCGTCCATGTGACCATGGTTGCCGGAGGGCGATCCCGCCTTGAGCCCCACGAAGAATGCCGTCCGGTTTTCCCATCCGCTGCGTTGGATCGTGATCGGCTGGGGCCCTTTTGAATTCCATAGGAGCGGAGCGGATGGCGTGAGGCCGTCGGGAACCGGTTGCAGCCAGAGGAGGGTCAGAGGAAAGATGCGGTTGCCGTCATAGGTGTCGGTCACGCGGTGGCGTTTCAGCGCGTATGCCCGGTAGGCGTCCCGTTCGAAATAGGTGAGCAGGTCCGGCCGGTTCAGCCGCTTGGCGAACCACCAGGTGGCGCAATCGGTACCGCGGCCCATGCCGCCGTCGGCGTAGTTGAAGGTCTTGCCGGATGGGCCGGTCACGAGATCGAGATACGAGGCGGTCTCAAGGAATCCCGGAAGGGTTTCGAGCCCGAAGTCGGTTCCGAGGACATTCTTGAGAAGATCAATTGCGAGAACGTTGAAGTCGGTCCCATACGACCAATATCCCGGTCCCTCGGGATAACAACCGTTCGGGGCGAATGCCGCCATGGAACGCGGCAGGTTCGTGACGGCGCGGTGGATGATGGCGGTCGCGGCGGCGGGGTCATCCTCGGCCAGGGCAAGCGCGGCGGCGATCAGTCCAGCGTGGCAGACCTGCCCCCAATTGTTTGAGGCGCGGACCCACCAGCCGGGCGAGCGGAGCGAGGTCTGGATGCCATGACGCGTCAATCCCGCCGCGATTTCGGTCCGTGCCTCGGGATCCAGATCGTGGTAGAGCCAGTCATAGCCGATCGCGACGGCAAGCGACATCTCGGCGACATCGAGAAAGTGGGAGGGGTTCCAGTCGGAAAACCGCGAAACGGCGATCAGTTCCTCCTGCGTCTTTTTCAGATATCGCTTATCCCCATCGAGACGGTAGGCCATCGCGAGGGTTGAGACACGGAAGAGGACGGCACGCGAGACGTGGAGGAGGCGTTTGCCGGTTTTAATCCGTTCGGCGGGTTTGAGGGTGAGGATCTGTTCGGCGTCGGAACGGATGGACGCCATGCCGATCCGGGTCAGATCGTCGGTCGTGGCGGCATCCTTCAGCTTCTGAAAGGTCTCTTTTTGGGCGAAGAGGCGGGGATGCGTGGTTTGGGCGGCGCTTTTTACCCGTTCCGCCACATCATTCGTGGTGACGGAGGGTAGGGCGGACGCGGCGGACGCGGCCAGAACGATCAGCAAGCGGAACAGTCTCATGACATTTTCCCCGATTGAATTTCCTAAGGACGGGGACAGTATAGCAAACCGTCCGGGGACATTCAACGGAAAGCCCTTGTTCATTCTTGCGAAGCGGTGTTACGATGCCCTTCCTTGACCTTGTTCGGGATCCGTAGTAAGATAATCGTACTTTTAGTGGCTTCAGTGATGTGCATGGAGAACAGGAGACAGCAATGGAATCGGTAGACGAGGCGAACATCATAACTGAACCGGTGGGGTCTGCGAACTGTCCGAACTGTGGCGAATTGTTGGATGTGGAGGGACTTGAAGCCTTTTCGGTTGTCCAGTGTCCGGCGTGCAACCATGAATTTGCGATTCCGACCCGTTTCGGGCCATTCCTGTTGCTCCAGTTGTTGGGTGCGGGCGGAATGGGCGGCGTTTACCGTGCGAAGGACGAGGGTCTTAACCGGGAGATCGCTGTCAAGGTGATGCTGAAGAGTCTGGGCGATGATCCCCAGTTCGTCGCGAATTTCCAGCGTGAGGCGCAGGCGGCCGCGAAGTTGAACCATCCCCACATCGCGCAGATTTATTCATTCGGTCAGGAGAAGGGGCAGCCGTACATCGCGATGGAGTTGGTGGATGGCGGCAGTCTCGACAAGATGATGAAGCAGGGGCCGCTGGATCCCGCGATGATCATCCACATCGGCCTGGAGATCGCTGAGGGGTTGGCGATGGGTGCGGATGCGGGATTGATCCACGGCGACATCAAACCCGAAAATATCCTCTTTGACCGTGAGAACAATGCGAAGCTGGTCGATTTCGGTCTGTCGGCGATGACGACCGGTCCGAACGATGAGATTTGGGGTACCCCGTATTATATCGCGCCGGAGAAGGTCCGCCGCCAGAAGATCGATTACCGTTCCGACATCTTCAGTCTGGGCGGAACGCTCTACCATGCGATCGCGGGGGTTCCTCCGTTTGACGGCGAGGACGCGACGGCGGTGGTCCGCGCGCGTTTCGACGGTCCGGCCAAGCCGTTGAGTGAGATCAGGAATGGGATCAGCCCTGAGGTCGATGCGCTGATCAACCGTATGCTGGAGATCGATCCCGCTACCCGTTATCCGACCTATGGTTCGCTCATCGGGGACATGAAGCGTTATCTCGCGACGGTCGGTCCCATCAACGTGAAGACGAAGAGTCGCAAGATCGTCATCAAAGGGAAGCACCGTTCCGCCGCGCTGACGGGAGACTTGTCGGATCTGCCGCCCGGCATGACGCCGGTCGAAGCCATCGACGTTCCTGAAGAGACGGCTGAAGAGGCCGGTCGGCGCGGATGCCGGATGATTGTGACGATTATGCTCTGTGTGCTTCTGGGGCTGGCGGCGCTGGGCGGCGGCCTCTGGTATCTTTTCTACCGTACCGCCAAGAAGGGCGTCGCGCATGAATTCGCCCAGATCGAAATGAGCCAGAATAAGATCCGTTCCGCGATCGTCGGATATGGCAAGCAGAGCGCCGATTGGGTGAAACAGCTGGAGCCGCTTCCCGAAGAGGCGCTCGGTTACGCGAAGAGCGCGGCGGATATCGCGGTTCAGGCGTTGGGTGAAGCGGTGCGGGAGGGGATGGTTCCCGAAGAGCCGGCGGAGACGCCGGCCGGAGACAAGGCGGAGGAGAATAAGCCGGAGGGGGGCGAACCCGCCGCCACAGAAACGGAGCAGACGCCTGCCGCCGCAGAATCGGATGACATCTCCGCAAAGGTCATCAAGCAAGTCCGTGATCTGTACAATGAGGCGTATCGGGTGAAGCGGACTTGCCTTTCATCCAAGGCCGTGTCGGAAGAGATTTCGGGGATGATTGCAGAGGCCGAGAAGCTGCATGCGCCGGAACAGCCTTCGCCGGAAGCGGTGGAAGAGATGAAGGATGTGGAGGCGAAACTGGTGGAGCTGAACAAGAAGATCGACGCGAAATTCAAAGAGATGAGTTTGTCGCGCGAATCGCTTGAGGCGCCTGCGCGTGTGGCGCAGATGAAGAAAGCGATCGACGGGATCAAGGCGGATTTGGCGTTGTTGCTGGATCAGAAGAAACAGGCGCAGGCGGCCGCCGAGAAGGCGGCAAAGGAGAAGGCTGAAGCCGAGAAACAGGCCGCCGAAACCGCCGCCCGAGAGGAGCGGCTGAAGGCGGAGCTCGAAAAGGTCGCGGAGGTCGAGGCCGGCAATATCGGCTACATCAAGGCGATGGATTTCCGGAATGCGACGCGCACGTTGAATGACATCGCGGAAGAGGTCACGAGCGAGCAGGGCGGGCAGGCGTTGAAGTTGGCGCTTGAGCGCGTGAAACGGCTGGAGCAGTTCCACACCTTTATGGTCGAACAGGCGGCGAAAGGGTTTAAATCCGCCGCGGGTTGGTCTGTGACCTCCGCCGACAAGAAGACCATTGGCATTAACGGGCGTAAATTACAGTGGCTGGATATGTACACGAA
>DBXN01000004.1:26616-27093 GCA_002309585.1 Verrucomicrobia bacterium UBA1211 | reverse complement strand
ACCAACGCCTCGCTCTTCCTCTTCACGTTCTTCAAGGAGAACGCCTCCGCGCGCAAGATGGCGGCGGATATGGCGGCAAAGGCGGCGGAGGAGTTCGATCTGGATGCCGATTCGATCAAACAACTTGTTCCGGAGGCTTTTGAATAAGATGCGGTATGTGAGTACGCGGGGCGGCGGAGAGCCGTTGACGTTTAAGCAGACGGTTCTTGCGGGTCTCGCCCGGGACGGGGGACTCTATCTTCCCGAAACGGTTCCGGATGTGTCGGGCGAACTGGCGGCTTGGCGTGACCTCGCCTATCCCGATTTGGCGTTTGAGGTGATCCGCCGTTTCGCCGATGATCTGCCGGAGGAGGCGTTGCGGGCCCTCATCCGAAAAAGTTACGCGGTCTTCCGCCATCCGGAGGTTACGCCTGTCGTCTCCGTCGGACCGGTACAGATTCTTGAGCTGTTTCACGGCCCGACGCTGGCGTTCAAGGA
>DBXN01000004.1:22246-26586 GCA_002309585.1 Verrucomicrobia bacterium UBA1211 | reverse complement strand
GTGCTGGCGGAGACCGGCGCGGAGATGAACATCGTCGCCGCGACAAGCGGGGATACCGGCAGCGCCGCCATCTATGGTGTCCGCGGGCGTGAACGTATCCGGATCTTCGTGATGCATCCGCATGGCCGGGTCAGCCCCGTTCAGGAACGGCAAATGACGACGGTACTGGATGCGAATGTCCATAATCTGGCGGTCGATGGGACGTTTGACGATTGCCAGACGATTGTCAAGACCCTCTTTGGCGATCTTCCGTTTCGGGACGCGAACCATCTGGGCGCGGTGAATTCCATCAACTGGGCGCGTGTACTGGCGCAGATGGTCTATTACTTTTACGCCGTGTTCCAAGTCCAAAAGCGAACGGGTGCGGAAAAGGTTCGCGTGACGGTTCCGACCGGAAACTTCGGCGATATCTTCGCCGGGTATCTCGCGCGGATGATGGGACTTCCCATTGAGACCTTGATTTTGGCTACCAACGAGAATGATATCCTTTCCCGTTACTTTAACACAGGGGTTTACTGTCTCGGTCCGGTTTCGCCGACCCTTAGCCCTTCGATGGATATTCAGGTGGCGTCGAATTTCGAGCGTTATCTTTACTACCTTGCAGGACGGGATCCTCAAACGGTCTCCCGTTGGATGGCCATGTTCAAGGCGGATGGAACGCTCACGCCCGAGATTCCGCCGCAGACCTGTATCGCCGCGGGCCGTGGAACGACAGAGGAGACGTTGGCGGTTATCAAGACGTTCTGGGAGTCGTACCGTTATCTGCTCGATCCGCATACGGCGGTCGGCGTCTCGGTCGCGTTGGCGAACCGCGGCGATTCCAGTGTCCCGATGATCTGCCTGGCGACCGCCCATCCCGCGAAGTTCGGCGCCGCGATCCAGCGGGCGACCGGAAGCGATCTCGCCCACCATCCCATTTTGGATGCGCTGGCCGACCTTCCGACCCGCGTGGCGGTCGTTCCGGCGGATGCGCGCCGCGTCGCCGAGATCGTTCAGGAAACGGTCTCGGGTGGGGCGTGCACCGTTACGGAATGACCGGGACAGCCGGGACGTTCACGGATTATTTGCAGGGGTTAGGGTGATGTCGCCCCAGACGCCCCAATCGGTAGTACTGTCGTCATTCGGTCCCACATCGGAGATCAGGTCCAGCGCGATCCGCTTTCCCGCCCAAGGCGAGAGGTCCGCCGCGAGCGGAACCCAGACGCGTTCTTTGGTCAGTTGTTTGGCCAGAACGGTCTCATTTCCATCTTCCGTCCGAACCCGGATCTGATGGAGAATCCCATCGCCGACATCGCCACCGTCCTGCTTCCCGACGAAACAGGTCAAGCGCAACGGGGTCTCGGGCAGGGTGAAAACGAACCGCACAAAGCCGTACCCGACACCGCCCCGATAGGGAGGGTGGATGAAAAAGCCCGGTTTGGAGACACCGCCGCAACGGAAGTTTCCAGCGTAGATGCTGGTGCCGGTTTCGGGTCGGTACGTCTCCTCCGGCTTCCCGCGGAACGCCATGCCGAAGGCGCGGCGGTGGGGAAGTTTGAAACGCGGTTCGGGAACGGCGCTGTGGGGGGTGTCGGATGTGGCGGCGAAACGTGCGAAATCCGCCTTCCGCGATGGCGTGATCCCCGCTCCCTTTTTGACAACGGCATAGGAGAAAGCGTTCGGAAGAGGCTTGAAGAGGGTGTATTCCGCCTCAAACCGCAACGGAACGTTGCCGATGGGCTTGCGGGCCTCGTCTAACGCGGTGATTGATTCGGCCGGATAGGGCAACGCGGCCTCTGTGGTATGGGCTAGGAAAACCTCTTCCTTGCCCGGTTCTTCCAACAGGCGGAGCAACATCCCGTCCGCTCCGCCGACGGAGAAACGCACCGGTTTCCCGCGGCCGTGGAGGTAGACCGCCTCCGGCGAGACCGAAAGGTCGGCGCGGTGGCCCTCTGTCAGGCCGGAGATGACATAGACCTTTCCATCGCCGCTCTCGGCCGCGAAGCCGTTCGGCGGAAGGGCGAGCCGGATACTGTCCCATTCGGGATAGAAGGGGATGGACGGGGAACCGTTGACCGTCACTACGGTTCCGTCGGTATAGCGGGTTATTAGTTGGGAACGTTCATAGCAACGGTTGAGAAGCGCTTCCGAGGTCGGCCAGAGGGCGCCCTTCCCGTCAGCATAACGAATCGTGTCGGCCTCCGCCTGGGTGTAACGGGCGGCGATCGCTTGGACCATGAAATAACTTTGCCATTCCGCATCGGTTCCGTGCACCAGAAAGCCGGGATGGCCGAAGGCGAGCGTCGCGGCGAGAAAACGGTCGACGGCCTGTTGCCGATCGGAGGGCTCGCTTTTCCCCGGATAGAACATGTCCAGATTGCCCATTCCGAAATTGCAGCAGAGCGGATGCATCCGCCGTAGATCGAAATCGACCAGCCAAGGGTTTTCCGCCGGCCGGTAACGCTGGTCCTGCGCATAGTTGCCATCGGTGAGCCCGCAGTAGGGGAAGTGGTTGTTTCCCTCAGAATAGACGGGACCGCCCCATCCCGCCTTCTGGATCAGCATGATTTCGCCGAAGGCGTAATAGGTGGCGGCGAAGGTCGCCGCACCCGGTACGCGGGCGTCGAAATCGGTTCGCTCCCAAGGGGTTACGGCGGTGTGGACATCGCAATAGGCGGTGGAGAAGTGGAATTTGTTTTCGATGATCGGGGTGAGTTTCTCGCAGTATTCGACGGCGCGGGCGGGTTTCGGGGCGTAACACCGTTCCCATGCGTGCTGGAGCTGGTTTTCCCTGTCCCGGGAGATCATGTCAATGTGCCAAAATCCGTTCACGGTCGCGAAATCGGTGAAGTTGTTGTACGGGCCGTAGACGAAACCCAGCTCATCCTGGAGGATACGCGCGTAACGGTACTGTCCCGCATCGCCTCCCTTTTTCGGTGCGGGTACCGTCCGGAAGGTGAAGCTCTCGTTGCCGTCACGCCAGCCGCTTTCATGGTCGGTAATCGCAATCTCCTTCATGCCACGCCGCCGGACCTTACGCCAATAGGCGGCATCGTTATCGCGGTTCCCTGCGCCGTGCGCGCGCCAGACGTGGGTCCCGGTGACGGCTTTCCACGGGGAGACGGGATTGGGGATATTGGGGAGGACCCGTTCGACCGAGGGGGAGAAGGCGAAGATGAACCGCTCGAAACAACTGTTCCGCTTCCCGTCCGTTTTGGGGAGGTAGCGGGTGCCGCCGTTGCTGGCGAGACCGCCGTCCAGCGCCATGCCGCTGCAGAAGGGGAGAGAGGCGTTGGATTGGGTCAGATCGATGATCGCGTTGTGGAAGAAGGGCTTGCCGTTGACCCGTGCTGCGAGGATACAGGGACGGTCATAAAGATCCCCATATCCATAGGTGTAGTAGGGGAAAGGAATCGGTTCCGCCTGAAAGAGGGGGGACACCGTGCCGAACCGGATCTCTTCAATCAGCCCGCCGTCCGCCTGAATGTCGGCTGCCAGCGCCGTGTCCTCCAGATGGAACGCGATGGTCACGCGCGAGAGCGTCTTCCCGCCCGAAATCAGTTCGCCTTCATGGATCACGCGGTTCCCCTCAACCCGGGTTCCAAACGTTTCCTTTTCCGCTCGGAAGGGCGATAGATGGTTTGCGTCGGGAACGAAATAAATGCCGCCTTGAAGGGCGAACGGGTACCATGGGGAACCGTTCCAACGGAAACGCATCTCATCCCATTTTCCTAATCCGCCGAGTTCAATCTGCAGGATACCGTCCTCCCCTTTCCGCTCCAGAATGTGGCCCAGCCGTTCTGTTTGGATGACCCGTATGGTGACATTGGACGCAGGCGGGGGAATCATGGTGAGGGGCGTGTTAGGGAAGGGGAGTGTTCCCTCTCCGGTGTTCAGCCCCTGCGGCATGTCGGGGAAGAGTTGGAAACCACGTTTCGCGCGGGGTTTGAAGGTAAGCGGAGCGAACGGCTCGGTGAAGACCGCCAGACTGTTGAAGTAGAGGACGCGGTCCTCCGGGTTTGTCCCACCCCGGATGGTGAAGCCCCGGAAGGTCGAGCCCGGCAAGGCGGAGGTGATTTGTTGGCCGGAGAGGCGGCGGTGGCAGAGCATCCACTCCTTAAAGTGGACATGCGAAAGGCGGATGGAGAAGGGGGCGCCTTTGGCGTTGGTGAAGTCGGCGTAGACCGTCACCGGCGGCGTCGCCGGATTGGGGGCGTAGTGGTGGTTGTTGCCGTAGATCCAGCAGGTGACGGCATCGAATGCCTGGGTGATGACGACCGGTCGGGGCGGACGGAGGGTGATGGTCGGGTCGGGGCCTGTCCCTCGGTAGGCCAGTTTGCAGACGCTCTCGCCGAACAGCA
>DBXN01000004.1:776-22196 GCA_002309585.1 Verrucomicrobia bacterium UBA1211 | reverse complement strand
GGGTGGTCATCCTCCGTTCGGTTCGCCCACACCATCTCGTAAGGCCGTTCGCCGGTCCAACCGACACACACCATTCCCAGCGCAAGCGCGCCGATTCCCAGCCATCCGTAACGATTCATTCCTTGTCCTCCTTATTGTCTGCAATGATATCGGATTCCGCTTTTCGATGGGCTCCGTTCATTTGGCGGTGAAGCGCGGGTCTTCGAAACGCCACGGTTTTTTCAGCCCAAACCAAACGGGGTAGAGATTCAGATGGGCTTCCGTCATCTCCCGGAGCAGGTCGCGGTAGGGGCGGTCGGTCACCGAGAGGAGTCCCGTGTTGGCCCGTTCCCCGTTGATGCCTTCAAAGAAACGGCCCGTAGCGGCCTGATCGATCAGGGTGAACCACTCGATGCCGGTCACAAAGCCGAGCGCCGCCGCGCCCTCCACGTAGTTCCGGTACGCCATGCCCCGTTCCCGCTGGGTGGCCAGATCGTGGCTGGATGGTCCGGCGTTCGACTCCCGTGTGGCGGTGTAGTAGAATTCGCTCCAGAATTGGGGTTTGCCGCCGGACCAACCGTAAACCCGTCTGACGAACGCCTCGTCTATTGCCATTGTGTAGTAGTTGATGCTGATGATGTCCAGATACCGGCCGGCGATCCGGCAGAGTTGCTCGTTGTCGGCGGTTTGCGGTTGCCACCGGTTCCCGATCAGCATGTGGTTGGGATCGTTCGCGCGGAACTGTTTTCCGATTAGGGCGTAGTAGGCTTCCAGGAGCCGTCCCGTCGCCTCACGCGCATCGGTTTCGGCTTCGTGGGTGGCGGCGGTGAGTTTTCGGTCAACCAGTGCATCAAAGGAATCCGCCGTGATGCCCCATGCCGTGTTGAACCGGTCGATCGTACCGTATTTCTTCCGAAGCCCCGCGACGAATTCACGTTTCGCGGCGAAATGGCCATCAAGGGCGGGAAGGGCACGGGGAATCTCCTCCATCGCCTGTTCGTTGGCGAGGAAATAGCCGATCAATAACGGATCGCTCGCACGGGACGCTACCTGCTTCAGGGCGCGCGAGACTTCTGAAACGTTACCCGGGTCGAAGGGATCAAACATGCCCCGAACCGACGGAATCATCTTTGGATTCCCCAACGGCAGGGTCTGCACATAGGGGACATTCATCCGGCGGGAGGTTTCATAAATCGGGGAGAACGCTCCGATGGAGTTGAATCCTGCCGCCCGGACGCGCTTCACATACAGTCCCGTCCGTTCCTCATCATCGTATCCGCCACCTAACCGGATTACGTTCGCTTTGTAGAAGGAAAACGCCCGACTGTTCCACCAATCGCCCGGCCGATCTTTCCAGGCGGCGGCGAAGTCGCCTTTGTTGGCCGGTAACCAGGCGAAGGATGCGGTTCTCCCGGTAACATCGGTGAAATCGTCGCTGGGGGCGAATCCGCAGACGCCGAGATGGAAGAAGGGATTGCCGAGCGGATCGACAAGAAGCCAGCGGTCCGTTTCCCCGATCCGCACTTTCTCCACATGGAAGAATCCCGTCTTCCGGAGTGCGAAACGATCCGTCACCAAACCTCCATATCGGTTCAGCGTGTAACCGGCCTTTTCCAATCTGCCCGCGAAGTCCAGTGTGGGGTAGAAGGCGGCGTCATCCAAACTGGCGCGTTTTAATTCCTCATCGCTATGGATCTTCCCGGGGAACTTCCGCTCGACCTGGCCGTAGCGGTCCAGGAGTTTCCGCTCGGCGTATCGGGAGGTGTCCAGATCAAATGAGACGCGCCACTCCCGGCACTCGGCTGGCATGTGGAATCCGGTCCAAAAGATGCTCCAGTCCCATTCGCGGTTGTCCTGAACCTCCAGAAAGGGTTTGACCGAGAAGGTGAGTCCCAACGCGCAGCGGTTCGGGTCTTGAACACTGAAGCGGCTACTGTGGTTCTGAAACAGCTTGGCGTTCCCCTTGATGGCGGGATAGTCGCCTTCCGCCGTGTCGGATTGCCACCGGCCTCCCTGATTGTATCGGAAGGGGACAAACATCTCGTGGAGTAACGCCTTCATGCCTTCAGGGCGTTGTGCCCAAACGAACGCCGCATCCTTCCCCTCCAGGGTGACGGTGAGCTGGCCGCCGTTCGCGTAACGTACGATCGCCTTCCCGTCTTTAACCGATACGTTCTGCGGTTTCGACCGGTCTTTGCCAGGCAGGCTCACAAAGGGGTAGGAGAGGGTGAAACTGCCCATGCTCCCACAGGCGAGTGCAACACCGTCATCGGACAGCGACACGGCCAGTCCCGGCGCGGCGGGTTTGGGCGGGGGCGTCTGGACGGCGGTTCGCGCGAAGAAGGCGGCCTCGGCCTTCGCGCGGACCTCCGCGAAATGTGCCGGATTATCGCCAAAGGGAATCACCATCACTTTTCGGTCTGCGTTGAAGGGGGTTGTCGAGGTGTAGCCGTAACACGGCGTATTCCATTCGCGGTAATCTTGGAGTTCGACCCATGCGTAGGTTTCCGGAAAGAGAAACGCCAGTCTCTCATTCCCAACTTGTACCGTCAGATCGCCCGCGTTCCGTTGGCATAGTTTGGTTTTCCCGTGATTCATGGGGAATGTGCCGTTTTGATTCCCGATCCTCCAGTTCGCGTTCCGGTTGGCCAAAGCCAACGGCAGGTGCAGTTCCAGGCGATAACTTTTCAAACCGTCTGGCACACGGGTGAAGTGGAACTGAAATCGGTCCGCAAAAAGATCGAAACACATCTGCCCCTGATGGGGATAGGTCAGCGCCACATGTGTCCCGTCATCTCCTTGGGTGACGTTGACCGAGGTCGGCGCGATCCGGTCGTTCCCGGTGTTCAGATCCAATTGCGGATAGAAAAGATGCAGTTCCTCGTTTCCAAGTTGAAATCGGACACCGTTCGGGGCTGCCGAGGGGGTCGCACCGTGACTCCATCCCGCGGCGATACTCAATAGGACATAGATACCTGTCCGGCAATGTGTGATGATTTGTTTCATGGTATTGTTCCGGGAAGCATTTGCAAAACCCGACACTGATGATGTGACAAGGTCGCCTCGGCCTTGCCGCAAGGGTGAGGGTACCCTTGTTGCATCGGGTTTTTGAAATGCCTCTAAAGGTTTTGAAGTGTTCTTGCAGTAGAAGGTTAACATAGGGTTAAGCGCGTTGCCGAAAGAGGGTCAGAAACGTTTGCCGGACCAGTTGAACCAGTCGGTGAAGATGTCAGCGGGCGTCGCGTCGCCATCTATCTTGATCCTGTAGTCATAACGGTTCCTGCGAATGTCCTCGTTTCCGGTATAGGTGTAATCGAGGTTGCAGACAACCGCGAAGATGATCTGCCGGGCGGGTTTGCTGTTACCGAACCGGATGGTCTGGCTTGCGGATCCTTTAGTCGGCCGGGTGTAGACAGGCGTTCCCGTTTCAGAACGGTAACAGAGCTGGAGGGAGAGGTTCGTTTCGGTCGAGAGCGGCCCGTTCGGCTTGAGCGAGATGGTGACGAACTCCCCTTTGACGGTGATCGGGATGATGTTTGCACCGGTCCAGCCGGGCAGGGTGAGCGGATCGGGCGTGAGCCATCCGACTTGGCCGCGCGCGGTTGCGGCATAGGGCGTGATCCGCCACGGGTCGGATTTGACACTCCATTCCTCCGATTCGAGGGTGTGGCCCAGGTGCTGATTGTACATGTGGTTAACGGCGTTCGCGTAGCGTTTGAAATCGCAGAGCGCGAGTCGGGCGCGGTACTCTTGTATCATCCGTTCGATTCCCGCCCGGCCGATCTTTTGGGCGATGCCCTCCAGCACATATCCGGTACAGTTCATCCAGACCCATGGTACGGCCTTCTCATTGACGATCTCCCCGAGGAAAGTCGGGAAGACCTCGCTGTACTGGGACCCGCCAACGAGCCGGCGGACATTGCCCGGCTTTTGGCCGATCACCCCTTGTGCGGCGGGGCCGCCAAAGGTGCCGTCAGTCAGCCATCCCGAATAACACTCAATCGGCTGAAAGGGCAGGAGGATGGATCCCATACTCAACCATCCAAAATCGCCCGCCGTGTAATCTTTGCCGCTTTTGCGCGCATAGTTCATGGCGGCCTGGAGCCAGCAGTTCGCACCCTCATGGAACCAGGCTGCTTTGCGGCATCCAGGCATCGAGGCGAAGAGCGCATGGATTCCTTCATGTGTCATGGCGTTGATCTGCCCCTGTCGGTCGGGATACGGACAGGTGGGGTCGAAGCAATAGACGGGATAGTAGGAGGCCAGAATGATCGGGTAGTCGGTGCCCTTGACGTGGATGCCGCTCTGCCAACCGCCTTTGGCGGTGTTCGGGGCGTCATCGGTGCGGAGCCCTGAACCGAAGAGAAAGACCGCGCTCCTATATCCTTTTTGCGGGGCGAGATCGCGCGGCCATCCCATCACATCGGAGAGATAGGCGAAGTCGACGTCCAGGGTCTTCAGCATCTCCATCGCTGCCGTGCGGTTCTCTTTCACGATCGGGTTGGCATTCGTCCCGACAAAGAACGACCACCAGCCGTAGTCGTAGCGGCGGTAAACGCCTTCATCATACGGAAGGTTGCGGGTCGGTTTCTCGCACATTTGCGGTTGCCGCTTGAAGTCATAGTAGATGGCGTCTCCCCACTCCGGCCACTCCGTGAAGGTCTCATGGAAACGGGTCTCACTAACACAGACGCATGACAGACAGGTGAATACAACCGAAAGGAACTCTTTTGCGTGGTTCATCGTTGTTCCTCCAGAGTTGAAAAGTCTAGGTTAGACTTTACAGATACGCCTTCTGCTCGCGTAACACCCTCCGGATCTCCTGGACATCAAGCTGGCGCGGGGTGCAGTTCTTTTGCGCGGCGAGGGCCGCCGCGACACCTGCGGCCTGTCCCGTGACGAAACAGACGGGGATGAGCCGGACCCGATCGATCAGGTCCGGCGCGCAGGAGATACAGCGTCCCGCTGCCAGCACGTTGTCGACCCGCTTCGGCAAGAGTGCGCCATAGGGGATCGCGAATTCCGGGTGACGCAGACCGTCGTGTCCGGAGACCGCAACGGCATCCTCGCGCTTACGGCCCAGCAACGCCTCCTTCTTATCGATGGACGCGACGCCGTCAAGCAGCCGTGTCGCCCGGACGCCGATCTGGGAACAGGTGTTCATCAGGAAGATATTTTCGTGTCCCGGCGTCTTGCGGGAACGCTGGACATATTCCCACGCCGATTTACGGTGCATCATCTCGAATCGGGTGAGTTCGCGGATGTCCAATCCGTTTCCGCGCGGACCGAGGTTGTTTTTCCAAAGTGCGCCGGGGATGGGCTCATGGTTACCCAGATAGGGGGCCTTCGTCTCTTTCGGCAGTTTTTGCCGGTCGATCCGGTCGGCGTTCCCGACCCGGAAGACAAAGCCCATCGCGTGGGAGATCTGCTGATAGTTTTCGCCCGCCTGGAAGTAGACATCGCCGTCGCCGGTGGCATCGACCACCTGTTTGGCGAGAATCGCCTGCCGGCCCTGCTTGCTTTCAAAGACGATGCCCTTGACGGCGTTTCCCGCCTGGATGACATCGACTCCCCAGGCGTGGAAAAAGAGATCGACCTTCGCCTCCTGGATCATGGTGTCCATCAGCACCTTCGAGGCTTCGGCGTCGGCAGTCGGTTGCCAGACCTTGTCCGTGCCCGGATGGGGCGTGATCGCCTGCGGCCCCATTTGCTCCAGACGCAGCATGAACTCCTCGCAGATACCGCGCGTGACGAGCCTGAATTTGCCGTCTTCCTTCACGCCCGTTCCGATGATGACCAGTACCATGCCGTTGGTGAAGAGTCCGCCGAGACTGCCATACCGCTCGACCAGCGCCGTTTTGGCGCCGGTACGCGCCGCCGCGACGGCGGCGGCGAATCCAGCCGCGCCTCCCCCGACAACCACCACATCCGCCTCATGGAAAACCGGGATCTCCCGGGCGGGCTGGATGACCTTCCCATCCACGATCGCCGCGGATGGTACGTCGCTCATGCTGGGTGCCACTTTAAAGAGGTTTTTCGCGAATCCCGCATATTCCGGATCGCCGTCGGTCGTATCGGCCCGTCCGCCTGTTGCCCAAAGCCCCAAGCCCGCCGCCGATCCGATCCCCATCCTCCTCAACATTTCACGCCGTGAGTAATCCATGCCGATTCTCCTTCCATTTGGTTTCGTTAAAAGCGTTCCAGCGGGACGCGGAAGACCACCCGCGTTCCCTTTCCCGGCTCGGAGTGGATGTCAACGCTTCCGCCCGCCTCCCGCATCCGCCGGGCCATGTTCCCCAGTCCGTCATGGCCGACACCCGCCCGCTTCTGCGGATCAAACCCTATGCCATCGTCCGTGACCGTCACTGTCAACTGGTCGCCCTCCGCCACTTGCATCGCGATCGTGACTTGGCTCGCGCCGGCATGTTTCAGGACATTCCCGATCGCCTCCCGGACGGCCAGAAGCAGATGATGCCGGGTCTTGGCGGCAATGGTCCGGGAGACCAAGTCTTCCGGTCGCGTGAAATGAAAACGCAAACCCGAATTGCCGAGGAAGTACTCGGTATATTGCTCGAAATAGCTGATGAACGGTTCCCAGCCGTCATTGGCGGGATTGACGGCCCAGACGATCTCATCGACGTTTCGCGCCAGTTCGTTGGCAACATCATAAATCTGATCCAGCCGTTTGTGCGCCGCCTCTTTCTCGACGTCATTGTGCGCCAGTTCGCTCAATGTCGCCACTACCGACAGGCCGTTTCCGAGGTCATCATGGATGTCACGCGAAATACGCGCCCGCTCGACGGAAAGCGCCTCTTCCCGTTTCAGGACCTCCATTTGCAATCGGTATCGGTGCCAAAGGATCGCCCGCGCGATCACAAAGGCCAGGATCGCCAATCCGCCGATCATCCCGATATAGAACCACGGGGTCTGCCAGTAGTGGGCCCGAATGGTGAACGGGCAGGAGATGCCGTCCAGATTCCAAGTTCCGCCTGCACCGGCGATGACCTTCAGGTTGTAACGGCCAGGGGGAAGCCACTCGAAGGCGACGGTCCGGTCGCGCTGAACGGCGGACCACTCCGGGCGCAACCCCTCAATCTGATACCGGTATGAGATCTCCTCGGGCGTCCCCGGCGAGAGGGCGGCGAAGGTGAAAACGAGGTTACGGGCATCCGGCGGAAAGGTGCATTCGCGCAAGGGCTCTGCCGCATTTTCCCACATCCGCTGCCCTTCCATCGCGATCTGTTCCAGCACAACGGTCGGCGGATCGCGCGAGAAGACCGCTTGGGACGGAATGACCACCGCGACTCCTTTGTCGAAGGTGAACCAGATCCTGTCCTCAAGGATGGTCGATGCCAGACATCCGCCCATACAGCGATTGCCAGGAAGTCCATCTTCCGGTGCCCACCGCATCATGCGCAATCCCGCCGCCTTCTGTCCGGCATCGCCGCGCATCAACAGTTCCAGTTCGTCAATCGGTACGCATTGCAGACCGTTCTGTGTGCCCAGCCAAAGCCGTCCCGTCGCATCCTCCGCCATCTGTAGGACCGCGTCCGAAAAGACATGGTCGGTCAATCCCAACGGGATCACGGCATCGGAACTCACACCGAACAGTCCGGAGGTGGTTCCGACCCAGAGATGACCCTTTGAATCGCGGAAGATCGCGCGCGGATAACCGGTCAATCCCGCTTCGGGGCCGATCCGCATCTTGTCACCCTTCACACCGATCCGCAGCACGCCGATCCGTTCCCCGCAAATCCACAACGTCCCGTCCGCATCCCGAAGGAAGGTATGGACCGGCTCCGTGACGCATGTGCCGAAGACGGTCGCCGTTTCCAGTTCATTCTGCGCGTTCACGCCCATCAGTCCCTGAGGGGTACCGACCAGCAGGCCGAATTCAGGCGTATCCATCAGCGCGTAGACGGTATGGACCGCCGGAAGGCTGTAGTCGCGTTGGGGAATCAGCGCGGGCGCTTCGGCCTGTTGGACAAAAAGGCCGCCGCCCAGCGTTCCGAACCAGATGCGCCCTTGTCGGTCTTGGGTGATCGCGCTGACGGGCACATCCGTGTCGAGATAGACCGTCTGGAGCAGCCGACCATCCGTGGTTTTCAGTCGTACGCCCCGTCCCTTATACCCGACCCACGTGCTGTCGGTCTCCGGAACGCGGAAGAGGGAATAGGCGGTGCCGGAGGTGGCCGTCTCGCCGACCGGCANNACAGCCGTTTCCGCCGGATCCGGAGCAGGCCGCCGTCACACGCGGCCCAGAGCGTGCCGCCCTGATCTTCCAGCAGACCGTTTACCGAGAGGCTGCCTGGCGCGTCACGCTCGGCGATCCGTTGCCATCCCTTTTCCCAGCGGAAGAGCCCGGTCGGGTTGCCCATCCAGAGCGAGCCGTCCGACACTTCCAGCAGGACCGTCGCCAGACCGGCATTCTCGGGAAAGCCGATCGGCGTCCAGATGTCGCCCTCCCGGTAGGCCACACCGGTTGTTCCGTAGACCCACAGGCGGCCCGAGCGGCCGGCATGGACCCCATGTGCCGCCTCAACCAGAAAATCGGGTAGGCGCATGCTTTGGTCATCGAAACGGCCCTGACTGTACTCCAATAGACCGTTCCAGGCCGTCATCCAAATGCGTCCCTCCCGGTCGGCAGAGGCATCGGTGACCGCTCCGAGTGTCGCACGGTCATCGGGCGGGATCGGGCAGGAACGGATCAGGAAACCGCCGTCCGGGGTTAGATTTTCCAGCAGCCCCCGTTCGGCATAGACACACAAACTGCCGTCTGTACGTTGCTCCATGCCTAAAATCCTACCCAACTGGATCTGCTGGTCCGTTACGGATTCGGTCAGGAGCCACGCCCGCCATCCACCCTGGAAGAAACGGGCCATTCCTTTCGCGCCGAACGTCCAGATGGAACGGTCGGAGGCGCAGACGAGTCCCGCCAACGGACCGGTCTTGGCCAATATCGGTTCCGGAACGGCAATGTCATGGAAGGTGATGCCGTTGAAGCGGATTAGACGGGTCGGGGCCAGCGCCCAGATATAGCCGTCCGGCGATTGGCGGATACCGATGATCGGGCTGTCCGGCAGACGGTCCTCCACGGTCCAGAGTTTGAAGGCATAGTCTGCCCCCGTTGCGGCGGATACCTGCCAGCCGCATCCGAGACAGACCATCACCATCAGATACCGTTTAATATACTTCACCGTCTCAAGCCCCATCACCATGTCCGTAGTTTACCCTAAACCCTTCGCGTTTGTCAAAATATCCCGGTTCGGCATTCCAACTCTCCTTTCCACTTTTGAGTTGTCCGTTTCTTCGGGATTTGGGATACTGGATACGTATTGATGGTGAAAGGAATGGGCGTATGCGGCGGAATGGTGGATGGATGGCGATTTTGGTGGCGGTAGCCTCGGGCGTGTCGGCGGAGACGGTCCGGTTCGATTTCGAGACGGGCGATGCACAGGGATGGCAGGTGGTGGATGGCGCATTCGAGGTGTTGATCTCGAACCGAGCGGTGGAACACCATGCTCCCAAACCCTACACGAAAGAGGGGACGTGGTTCCTCTCGACGCTGGAGGCGAAGGACGGTCATCCGGAGGACGGGTTCAAGGGCATCGTCGAATCGCCGGTCGTGATTTTGGAATCCCCGGAGATCACGCTGAAGGTTGGGGGCGGCGGAAAGGGCCGTTCGGAGGTCTACGTGGCGGTCTGCTCGCTGGACGGAAAGGAACTGAAACGGTTCACCGGCGAGAATGTCCAAACGCTTTTCGACCGGAAGGTGGCGTTGCCGGATCAGGTGGGGAAGCCGATTTTCTTCCGGGTGGTGGATCAGGAGAACGGCGGGTGGGCGCACATCACGCTCGACGCGGTGGTCTGCCAGGGACGGATCGATTCCGCCGCCTCGGCGGAGCGTTTCGCTCGGCGCAAACGGGAACTGCTCGGTCAGGCGATGGCCGCCTTTGATCGGGCGGAGGCGGCGGTCCGGGAGTTGGGCGGCCGCTTTCCCGATTATCCCGCCCAGTCGTTTTTGACCCGGCTGGGACAGCTGAGGGAGGCGTCCGACTTCAACGGGTTGGAGGCCTTTCTGAAAGAGGCGCTGGTGAAGGCGAATCCGCTGGTCACCGCCGCGCCGATTCTCTATGTCTCCCGGCCCCAGTATCCGCCGGACCACCACAACACCGCGACGATCTTCCAGTGTGGCGAGATCAACCACAACAGTTATCGTTCGCAAGGGGCGCTGAAGGTGTTGGATGCCAAGAGTGGGACCGTCCGCGACCTGGTTCCCGAACTTCCCGGACGGACTCCGCGCGATCCGGAGGTCAGCCCGGACGGGAAGCGGGTCGTCTTCGCGATGCGCGAGGGGAAGGAGATGGATTACCACATCTGGACGGTCAACACGGATGGGTCGGAGCTGAAGCGGTTGACCTTCGCGGCTGGCGTTTCCGACATCGATCCCGTTTGGCTGCCGGATGGCGACATCGTTTTCGGGTCCACACGCGAGCCGAAATACTGCATGTGCAACCGCCACATCATGTGCAATCTCTATCGGATGAAGCCGAATGGGGCGAACATCCACCAGATCGGGAAATCGACCCTCTTCGAAGGCCACGCCGCGGTGCTTCCCGACGGGCGGATCCTCTATGACCGGTGGGAGTATGTGGACCGTAATTTCGGTGACGCGCAGGGGTTGTGGGTCTGCAATCCTGACGGAACGGGCCATGCGATCTACTGGGGGAACAACACCACGAGCCCCGGCGGGGTGATCAACGCCCGCCCGCTCTCGACCGCGTCGAAGGTTATCACGGTGATGGGCTCCTGCCACGATCGGCCGTGGGGCGCGCTGGCCCTGATCGACCGTTCCCGCGGGGTGGACGGCTCCGAACCGGTCGTGCGGACCTGGCCCGCCGATTACATTAAGCGGATCCATGTGAACGGGGAGGATTTCGACTCTACCCGGTCGATTCGCTTGAAATACGCCGACCCCTTCCCGCTGGATGATGAACACTTCATCTGTTCGCGGATGACCGGTGAGGGCGAGGAGATGGGCCTGGTTTATCTCGACCTCTTCGGGAACGAGGTGCTTTTCCACCGTGAGGCGCCGGGGTGCCACACGCCGGTTGTCCTGCGCCCGTCTCCGGCCGCGCCGGTTCAGCCGATGCGCCGGAATTTCTCAGATCCCAACGGGCCGGGACGGTTTTACGTCCAGAACGTTTATATCGGGACACACATGGCCAACGTCAAGCCCGGGGCCATCAAAGCACTGCGGATTGTGGAGTCGCCGGAGAAGCGACAGTGGACCCGTCCGACGGGGTGGTTCGGCCACGGCGAGGAGGCCTGCTGCATGAACTGGCACAGTTTCGAGAACAAACGGATTCTGGGGACGGTGCCGGTCGAGGCGGACGGCAGCGCCTATTTCGAGGTGCCGGGCAACACCTTCGTCTACTTCCAGGCGTTGGATGAGGAGGGGAAGATGGTGCAGTCGATGCGTTCCGGTGCCTATGTCCAGCCTGGCGAGACCTATGGGTGCGTCGGATGCCATGAGAATCGGGTGGGGGATATCCCCGCGCCCTCGGCCCGGCCGCAGGCGATGACGCGCGAACCGAGCAAACTCAACGGCTGGTATGGTCCCGCGCGGTTCTTCTCCTTCCAGCGGGAGGTTCAGCCGGTCTTCACCCGCCACTGCGTCTCATGCCACGATTACGGTAAGCGGCCGGGGGAGAAGGTGAACCTGTCGGGCGACCGCGATGCCTATTTCTGCACGTCGTACACCGATTTGTGGGCACTGGGGATGATCCGTTGCGTGGGCGGAGGCCCGGCGGAGATCCAGCAAGCCTATTCATGGGGAAGCCATGCTTCGTCCCTGACCCGCAAACTGTATGGCCACGGGAAGACGTCCTTGACCCCTGAGGAGCGGGATCGCGTTATCACGTGGATGGATATCAACGCGGTTTACTATCCGGTTTACGAGTGCGCCTATCCCGGCAATCCCGGCGGGCGGTCGCCGCTGACGAAAGCGGAGCACGACCAGCTGACCGCGCTGACGGGTGTGCCGATCCGGAACAGCCACGGTGCCCGGCAACGGGCCCAGCTCGATTTCGACCGTCCCGCATCCAGCCGGATCTTGGATCCGGTACGCGCGCCTGAGAAACGGGAAAAGTATGAGGCGGCCTTGGCGATTATCCGGACGGGCGCCGAGCGTCTGAAACAGACGCCACGCGCCGATATGGAGGGGTTCGTTCCCTGTGAGAAAGACCGCGAACGGGAAGCGAAATACCAGCGCCGGCTCGCCGAGGAGCGCCGCGTGTATCAGGCGATCCGCGAAGGCCGCGAGGTTTTTGATGCGATTGGGGAAGAGAAGAAAGAGTGACGGGTTACGCGTGAAGCGAGCGAGAATGAAAATCGCCGTCGTCGCGCGGGATCGTCAATGGGGGTGGCGTGAAGAAGGGAACCGTTGAGGGGCGGACTCCTCTCAACGCTCAACCCTCAACTCTCTCTGGTCTGGGTGCTTCAACGGCTCTTCGCGAAGGCCTGGATCGCGAAGTCGATGTCCTCCGGCGTGTGGGCGGCGGACATCTGGGTGCGGATCCGGGCCTTACCCATCGGGACGACGGGATAGAAGAAGCCGGTGGCGTAGACGCCGTTCTTGTAAAGGTTCTCGCTCATCTTGACTGCCACCGCCGCGTCGCCCAGCATGACGGGTACGATGGGATGGTGGCCCGGCACGAGGTCGAAACCGAGGGCGGCCATTCCCTCACGGAACCGTTTCGCATTCCCGTTGAGGCGGGCCCGTAGTTCGGGCTGGGTCTTGACCAGTTCGATCGCCTTGATGGAGGCGGCCGCGACAGGGGGCGGAACGGCGTTTGAGAAGAGATAGGGTCTCGCCTTCTGGCGGAGGAGATCGACGATCTCCTGGCGGGCGGCGATGTAGCCGCCGGAGGCGCCCCCGAGCGCCTTGCCAAAGGTGCCGGAGATGATGTCCACCCGCCCGACGCAACCGCAGTCCTCCACGGAACCGGAGCCGTTCGCGCCCAGCACCCCAACGGCGTGGGAGTCGTCCACCATCACGAGCGCGCTATAACGGTCGGCCAGGTCGCAAATCGCCTTGAGCGGGGCGATAATGCCGTCCATGGAGAAGACGCCGTCCGTCACGATGAGCTTGAACCGCGCCCCCGCCTCGTCCGCCGCCTGAAGCTGCTGTTCGAGGTCGGCCATGTCGCCGTTCGCGTAGCGGAACCGCTTCGCCTTGCAGAGCCGCACCCCGTCAATGATGGAGGCGTGGTTCAGGGCGTCGGAGATGATCGCGTCTTCCGCGCCAAGTAACGCCTCGAAGACGCCGCCGTTCGCATCGAAGCAGGACCCGAAGAGGATGCAGTCATCCGTGCCGACAAAGTCCGCGACCGCACGTTCAAGCTCGCGGTGGAGCGTGTCGGTGCCGCAAATGAACCGCACCGAACCCATCCCGTAGCCGTACTTCGCCGTGGCCTCGTGCGACGCCTCGATGATTGCGGGGTGGTTGGCGAGGCCGAGGTAGTTGTTCGCGCACATGTTGATCAGCGTCGTGCCGTTGTCGAGAACGACCCGCGCGCCCTGGGGTGTCGCGATTACCTTCTCCTGTTTGTAAAGACTCTTCGCCTTGAGATCCGCGAGGGTTTCCTGGAGATGCGTCTGGAATGTACCGTACATGGATTGCCTTTCTTCTGATGGTTCTGAAAATGCGGGTGGGGGCTACTCCCAGTCGAGGATGACCTTGCCGGACTTGCCTGAGATCATCGCTTCGAATCCCTTTTCGTAGTCGGTGTAACGGAAACGGTGGGTGATGACGGGCGAGATGTCCAATCCACCTTGGATCATTGCCCCCATCTTGTACCAGGTCTCGAACATCTCGCGTCCGTAGATCCCCTTGATCTTGAGGCCCTTCCAGACAATGTGGTTCCAATTGACCTTTGTGTCCGGGCCGTGGATGCCGAGCAGCGCGATGCGGCCGCCGGTGTTCATTGTCTCGATCATCTGGTGGAGGCAGGGACCGGCGCCGGACATCTCAAGGCCCACGTCAAATCCCTCGACCATCCCGAGCTCGCGCATGACATCGGCAAGATTCTCGTTCTTGGCGTTCACCGTTCGGGTTGCGCCGAGACGCCGGGCAAGGTTCAGGCGGTAGTCATTGATGTCCATCACCACGACATTGCGCGCGCCGACATATTTGGAGATACCGGCGGCCATGATGCCGATGGGCCCCGCCCCGGTGATCAGGACATCCTCGCCCACCATGTTGAAGGAGAGGGCGGTGTGGGTCGCGTTGCCGAACGGATCGAAAATCGCGTAAAGCTCATCGTCGATGGAGGGGTCACAGTGCCAGACGTTCGTCTCGGGGATGCACAGGTACTCGGCGAAGGCGCCGTCCCGGTTGACGCCCACACCCTTCGTCTCACGGCAGAGGTGGCGCTGCCCGGCGCGGCAGTTGCGGCAGTGTCCGCAGACGATGTGGCCCTCGCCGCTCACCCGCTCGCCCACCTTGACGCTCTTGACATTCGAGCCCACATCAACCACCTCGCCGACATACTCGTGGCCGATGGTGAGCGGCGGCCGGATCTCCTCCTGCGCCCAGGCGTTCCATTCGTAAATGTGCACATCCGTGCCGCAGATCGCCGTCTTTTTGATCTTGATCAGAACATCGTTGATGCCCATCTCCGGCATGGGTTTTTCAATCAGTTCCACGCCCTTCCCGGGCCCGACTTTCGCTATCGCCTTCATCTGAGAACCCCCTCGTTCCTCATGGTCTCTCATTTGCGGCCGCCGGACAGAACCAGCGTGGCTGCAATTAGAAGAAAATTGTACTAAACCCCTTTTCCCGGCTCAAGCGGAAAGAGCGGAGGTGAGCGGACCGCCCTATCCGATTGACAACCCTTTCTTGGAGGCGTAACATTGACCTAAACCCTCAATGATGGGTAAGGGATTGAGTGGCACGTTATTGCAAGGAGGAATGAAGATGGTGATGTTGTCCATGTTGACGGCGCTCGCGCTGGTGCCGAGGCCAGAGAAGGTCGTTGAGAACGCGGGGACATGTGTGAAGCCGGAGATCCGTTATGAGACGGACGCTTCGATTCCGGCGGAGGGTTATCGGCTGTCTGTCAAGCCGGAGGGCATTACGGTTGTCAGTTCCGATGCGGCGGGAAAGTACTACGCCGGGGTGACGCTGGCGCAGATGAAGGTGCCCGGCGGGAAGGGAAAGCCCGACGCCTATCCGTGTGTCGAGATCGAGGACGCGCCGGCGTACAAATGGCGGGGAATCCATTTCGATGACTGCCGCCACTTCTTCGGCAAAGAGACCTTGAAGCAAACGCTGGATCTGATGGCGCAGCACAAGTTCAACCGATTGCACTGGCATCTCACGGAGGACCAGGGGTGGCGGCTGGATATTCCCGGTTACCCCGAACTGGTCAAATACGGCGCGGTGCGGTCGGCCAGTCCCCGCCACGGGACTCATCCCCATCGGGGGGCGAAGGAGGACGCCGCCGATCTGAACGGGATCAAGTATGGTCCCTTCTACTACACCGACGCGGATATCAGGGAGATCGTCGCGTATGCGGCGGAACGCCACATCACCATCGTGCCGGAGATCGAGTTGCCGGGCCACGTCTTCGCGGCGTTGGCGGCCTATCCCGAATTCGCGTGCGTGCCGGAGAATATGAAGGCCCGCGAGCCGCGTCTGGTGTGGGGTATTGAGAAGGATGTGCTTTGCCTTGGGAACGACAAGGCGATCAAGTTCATGGAGGACGTGCTGGATTACGTCTGCAAACTCTTCCCGGGCGATGTGGTCCACATCGGCGGCGACGAGTGTCCGCAGGTGCGCTGGAAGAGCTGTCCGAAGTGCCAGGCGCGTATCAAGGCCGAGGGGTTGAAGGACGAACATGACCTTCAGCCGTGGGTCACGCGCCACTTCGTCAAGTTCCTGGAGGCGCGCGGCAAGCGGGCGCTCGGCTGGGACGAGTATCTGCTGGGTGACATTCCGAAATCGGCGATCGGGATGAACTGGCGTGAGAGCAGCCGGGGCGGCGCCGGGCATCAGCTTGTGTCGGGCGTCGCGGCGGCGATGCGCGGGCACGACATCGTGATGACCCCGACCAGCTACTGCTACCTCGACTACGCGCAGGGACTGCCGGACGATCCGTTCCAATACATCGGCGGGCGTGTGACGCTCGAGCGTTGCTATTCGTTCGATCCGTGCAAGGACGTGCCGGAAGAGGCGCGGAAGCACATTTTGGGCGGCCAGGGCAACAACTGGAGCGAGTATACCTGGAACGAGTTCGATCTCGCGTGGAAGATGTGGCCGCGCGCCTGCGCCTTGGCGGAGGTGTTGTGGCTGGGCGACAAGAAACCCGGTTTCGCCGATTTCAAGGCCCGCATGCAGACCCACCGTAAACGGCTGGTCGGCCAGAAGGTGAACTGCGCGCCGTTAGAATAAGATTAAAAGGTTGCGCCCCATAATGGGGCACTGAAATACTAGAGGCCCTAGAAGTTCAAGAGGTTCTAGAATTTCAGATGGCCTAGAAGCCGAGAGTTTCTAGGCCATCTGAAAGGGCTACCGGTCGAGTTCCCGCAGCAACAGACCCTTCGCCTTGAGATCGTCCGCGTTCAAGGCGTAGGCGGGATCGATCTCCAGCGGCAGGGTGGGGGCGGCCATGCCGGCGGCGGCGAACCATCTGGCCCACTTGGCCTGAAGGTCACGGCGGCAGGTGGCGGGGGAGTCCTCGCCTTCGGCGTTCTTCACGGGGGAGAACTCCTCCGCTCGGTCAAACGCGACATTCACGACGGTGTCTGCGTCGGGAAGGACATCGAAGATGAACTTCTCGAACTTGCAACCGTTGTTCGCGGTCGGTTTCAGGATCGTGCCGTCATCCTGGCAGACCGGGATTTTCTTGTGGGCGATGTGAAGCGGCATCGCCTTGCGGGCCTCACGCTTCATGAAATCCAGCGCGAAGATGTGGATGGCGACGCTGCCGTATTTGAAGTAGAGGTCCTTGCCGTCTGCCGTGCGGCGGTTGGCCTGCTCGTCCGAGAGCTCGCTGTACTCTACCATGCCGAAGCGGCCGTCCTCGCGGACCACGACCATGCCGACCTTCTCGTAGGGGTCGCGCTTGGCGCAGAGTTTGAGCGAGATATCGGCGTTCTTGGCGGCGTGGAGCCCGACGAACGCGGGATCGGCCAACTCGACCATCGGATTGTCGACCTGGAAGTAGAAGACCGAACGGATGCCGCGTTTCTCCATGTCGTCCAGGCAACCGTTCCGGTCCAGCGCGGTCAGGGTGCCGCCGTGGCCGTCCGGGCTCATGAAGATATGACCGGGTCGGTCGAGGATGATTTGGCCGTTGCCATCCAGCGCCGGCCAAAGCCCCTGCACAAAGAAGATCACGTCCTCCTTCGGCAGGCCGAAATAGTCATGCTCGGCGAAGTGGGCCTGGGTCGCGGCGTTGTTGACCTCGCTGGTCATCACGTAGAACGGGATCCGGACCTTGTATTTTCGGGAGAGGGCGACGATCTTGCGGGTATGGAAGTAAAAGAGCGACGCGCCGCTGACGGGTCCGATGGCATAGGCGCCTTTGGGACCATCGTATCCCAGGCGGGAGCCCTGCCCGCCCGCGACAACCAGCACGGCGACGTGTCCGGCCCGCAACTCCTCCTCGCCGCGGGCCTTCGCCTCGGCGTAGGTCTCCGGTGTCCACTCGATCACATGGGGCGCGGTCGGGTTGCCGCCTGCCGTTTCCACGGGGGCGTTCAGCAGCGTCTGCATCCGGGCGAGGCTGTCGAAGTCCAGCCGCTCGATCTGCGCAAGCAGGGCGGCGCGTTCGGCCTCGTTCAGCCGGTCCCAGAATTTCATTACGTGGCTCTGCCCGTGTTGAGCCAGAAGCGATCGGGCATCCTGTTCCGTCATGGTACTCTCCTTAATGGTTAAAAGGGTGTTGATGGGTTTTAAGGCCCCTTACCGTCCTCTGAGTCTTTTATTCGGCGTTGTAGGACTTATAGGGTTGCTGGGTCACATTCAGCGGGATGCGTTGCCAGACCCGGTAAAGCGAATCCTCCTTCCAGGTGTTGCCAGCGGAGGCGAAGTCGCAGAAGTGGACGGGGCGCGGGGTGCGGCCCTCCGGGGTCTCCAGGTTCATGCCGATCTGGAGCGGGGTGGTGACGCAGATCCAGCGGCCGGGAGTCGGGTCGGTGACCAGCGTCATCGGCACCGGTTTGCCGGCGTTGACGGCGCCGCAGACCTCATGGATGTTCCCGTCGTTGAAACGGGCATCGCGCGCCAGCGTGATCGGGCCGCGTTCGAAGGCCAGATGGTTGTTCAGCAGCGTGGCGCGGCCGTGCAGGTCGAGCGTCAGCGTGACGGTGTCACCGGGTTTCCAGGTCCGGTTGATCGCCAGATAGGAGCCGGGACGGATATCCGCCACGGCTTCGCCGTTCACGGCGGCGGCGGTTTGGTCGCTCCAGGCGGGGATGCGAAGCTTCAGGGTGAAGGCGGCCGGTGCGGCGGGGGAGAGGGTCAGGGTGACGGTCTCCGTTTTCGGATAGGCCGTGGCCTGCTCAATGCGGACCGGCTGACCCTTCACGGTGAGGGTGACGGTGGAAGGGAGGTAGAGGTTGACGTTTACGTTCTCCCCGTCTGTCATGGCGAGCGACTCCAACAGAGCGACAAAGCCGCGCGGGCCGTTCGCGATGCAGCAGTTCGTATGGGTACGGCACTGGTCCTCGCCCCGGCCGCGCATGCCTTCAAGCGGGCAGTACTTCGAGAAGGTGTCCGCCTCGAACGAAAGGGCGGCGAGGTAGGCGTTGTAGAGGGTTTTCTCCAGCCAGTCGGCGTATTTCGGGTCGCCGGTTTCACGCAGGAGTGATTCGCACAGCCGTAGCCAGGTGGTGGTCACGCACGTTTCCATCATGTGGTAGGCGGGGGCGGTCTGGCGGACCTGCCCGTGGTACCAACACTCGAAGGCGGCGCCCGACCCCGCGAGGTTGATCTCGGTCTTTGCGATGTTTTCCGCCGTCGCGATCACCGCGTCGAGATACTTCTTGTCGCCGGTGGTCCAGTAGTATTCCAGCAACCCCTGGTAGCAGGACATCATCTCATACGCCTTCATGCCGTTCTCCCAGACCCACCACTGGCTCGGGTGGGGGAAGCGTGAGCCGACATCCACCTTCTGCAGTGCCTTCGTCACGAGTTTCGCGCTGTCGGCGGGGTCTTCCATCTGGGAGACGATGTAGGTCGCGAAGTCGAGATACTTCTGTTGGCGGGTCCGTCTGTGGAGCCAAAGGATCGGCTCCAGGACCGAGCAACTGGCCATTCCGTGGTAGGCGCCGATTTTGTAGAGGTCCTTTTTGCCCGGGCCGACCTGGGTCATCAGGTGGTCCGCCACGCGGCAGGCCGCGTCCAGGAGGGTCTTGTCGCCGGTGGCGTCATACTGGTGAAGCAGGCCGAGCATGGTGTATTTTCTGCCCCAGATGTCCCACGGCCCGGTGGTTTGGGCGGCGTCGGTGTAGTTGCCGATGTAGCCGTCCGGACGCTGGGTGGCGAGCAGGTTCTTGACGGAGGCGTCGATGGCGGCCTTCAGCGCGGGATCGTTCGCATAGCGCGCGAGCGGAACGGCGGCGTGCATCCACTTCCCCCAGAACTCGGTCTGCCACGTATGGGTTTCGGCTTTGCTTTTGAAAAGATCCGTCAGGGCCATCGCGTCGGTCGCCTTGACGCTTTTGGCGATGCAGGCGTCGAGTCGCGCGCCCAGATAGCCGCCGATCTTCACCTGTTCCGGTTGCGGGGAGACCCCGGCGCCCCAACTCCATGACGCGGCCGTCAAGACCAGTCCGATCCGTCCGATTCGATGCACGTTCATCCTTCCCTCCTTCTGTGGTTCAAGCGTATGGAGAGTATTAAACCAAAAACAGGCGCGGGCCGAAAGCCGAAACCGTCACTTTCGATCGCCAAGATTTGACTTTTGACTTTCGGGCTTCGACCGTTTTTGATAATGTACCCCGCAACACATGAAAAAAAAGCCCACACAGTTTGATTTCTGGTACGCCGTGAACAACACGAAGATCGTCCAGCCGCCGCGTCGGCATCTGGAGACCTTCGGTAACACCATTATTAACTATCGGCTGATCAGCGAGTTGATGGACGGGGTCGGGAAGGTCCGCATCCGCGAGGGGCGGATGCAGGCGTTGAAGCCCCAGATCATTTTGCCCTCCAGCTATGCGAGTCTCGCTCTGGAGGGATTCGGCGAAGAAGCGCATAAGTATATGGAGTGGCTGAAGGAGCATGAGGATACGGTTCGCATTCTCCGTTACGGCTACACCTTGAAGCAGGAGGCGTTCAGCGAGCAGGTGGTCTCCGACTCCGTCGATGCGGTGCTGGCCCGTGTCCAGTCCGACAACGCGGTGAAGGAGGATCCCTTCTCCGCCGTGGTGCAGGGGGTGGACGATCCGTGGGACGTCTGCCTGGTCCGGCTCTTCTGGACGGTGATCCGCAACTCCGCCTCCGCCAACATCCGCGAGATGAACGAGCGCCATCTTTTCGAGATGCAGGACGGAGTCCCGCAGGCGGTTCGGGACGAGATCGAGAAGGCGTTCGAGTCCGCCACGCGCGATCCGGCGCTGATCAAGCCGCTTGGCAAACTGCTGCAGGACCACGGGGTTTTCGAGCTGTACCAGGACCGGTTCTTCAATCTGGTCCAGGGGCGAGGGTAAGCTGGGGAGAAGCGCCATGTCCGGCCCCGACAACAACCGGCGGAGAGGGTGGCTGACCCCGCAGGAGGCGCGGAATCTCAAATGGGTAATCGCCCTTTTTGCGCTGGGTGTGGCGGTTAAATGGCTTCGTCAGAACGGGTATTTGTGACTTCCTGTTTTTTTTCTCGTTTGGGGGTTGACTTCGCCGCGCCAATTTTATAAATTATCACCCGTTTTCTTTTCACCTAACCGTTGTTGGCGAAAAGAAGGCGTGCAACGGCAAGGTTGATCCTCCCGGTGGGGGTTTTCGTTCAAGGCCAACATAGCTCAGTAGGTAGAGCACTTCCTTGGTAAGGAAGAGGTCGTCAGTTCGATTCTGATTGTTGGCTCCATCCTTGGCGGTTGTTCGGTTTGTTATCACATCCTCTCACAGGAAGGAAGAGTAGAAATGGCAAAAGAGACATTTGATCGCGGGAATAAACCCCACGTGAACGTTGGCACCATCGGCCACGTTGACCACGGCAAGACCACCTTGACTGCGGCTATCACGAACGTGCAGTCCCTGAAGGGCCTCGCCAAGATCGTTTCTTATGATGAAGTCGCGAAGGCCTCCGAGTCCGCCGGCCGCCGTGACCCGACCAAAATTTTGACGATCGCGACCTCGCACGTCGAATACAGCACCGAGACCCGTCACTATGCGCACGTTGACTGCCCGGGTCACGCTGACTACGTGAAGAACAT
>DBXN01000004.1:354-613 GCA_002309585.1 Verrucomicrobia bacterium UBA1211 | reverse complement strand
TCGAGATGGAAATCCGTGAGCTCCTCGATAAGTACGAGTATCCGGGCGATGAGATCCCGATCATCAAGGGTTCCGCGCTTCCCGCCACGAAGGCGACCTCTCCGGATGATCCGGCCTGCGCTTGCATCACCGAGCTGATGAACGCGCTGGACACCTACATTCCTGAGCCTGAGCGCGCTCTTGACAAGCCCTTCCTGATGCCGATCGAAGACGTCTTCTCCATCGAAGGCCGCGGCACCGTGGTGACCGGCCGTGTCGA
>DBXN01000004.1:0-258 GCA_002309585.1 Verrucomicrobia bacterium UBA1211 | reverse complement strand
CCGGCGACAACATCGGCTGCCTGCTCCGCGGCACGAAGAAGGAAGAGGTCGAGCGTGGCCAGGTTCTCGCGAAGCCGGGTTCCATCACGCCTCACACCGAGTTCAACGGTCAGGTTTACGTCCTCAGCAAGGAAGAGGGCGGCCGTCACACCCCGTTCTTCAAGGGTTATCGTCCGCAGTTCTACATCCGTACGACGGATGTCACCGGCGACATCACCCTTCCTGAGGGGACCGAAATGGTCATGCCTGGCGATAACG
>DBXN01000018.1 GCA_002309585.1 Verrucomicrobia bacterium UBA1211 | reverse complement strand
AAATGAAAAGACGGCAAGGCTTTACACTGGTGGAAATGCTGGTTGTGATCGGCATTTTGGGCATCCTCGCGTCGGCGACGGTGATGTCGCTCACCCACATGAAGCGGGCCGCGATGCAGAGCGAGGCCCAGAAGATGGTGACCGAGGTGGCGACGGCCTTCAACATGCTTCTGCAGAAAGAGCGGAAATGGCCGCAGGAGATCATCGACAACTCCAATCAGCAGGGCGGCATGAACGAGGACGTCTGCGCGGTCTTCCAGTCCACCAAGCTGTTGGATGTGACGACCTATAAGCGCGGCGCGATCGGCTCGACCATCAACGAGGACAGTCTGGACCGTTTCGGGCTGATGGATCCCTTCGGGCAGGCGGGGCTGAAGAAGATGCCGCGTTGCCGGAGCGCCAGCACGTCCGTCCCCTCCGGTTACGGGACCTTCGCGGACCACCTGATCCAGTATCGCGTGGACCGGAATTTCGACGGTTACGTGGACTCCTCCGAGGGTGCGCCGCGCGGGATGCGCGTTCGGGCGTCGGTCATCGTCTGGTCCCGCGGGCCGGACGGCAAGGATGACACCGACACCAGCCGTTATCCCTTTGACGACCGGCTCAGCTGGAACATCCAGGGAACGAAGTAGGAACGTTAAAAGGTTAAAGGGTTAACCGTTTAAAAGGTTGCGGGAACGTTGGGTGGCCTTTCGACTCTTTGACCGGGATGGCAGATGAAAGGAATTGAGATGAAACAGACGAAGAAGGGTTTTACGATTATTGAGTTGCTGGTGGTGATCTCCATCATCGCGATCGTCGCGACGCTGGCGACCGGCGCCGCCATCAAATCGATCCGGCAGGGCCGTGAGCGGCGGATTGACGCCATGATCGAGTCGCTGCAGATGGGCTTGGCGACCTACAAGGTTCAGGAGGGCGAGTGGCCGTTCACGATCGGTACCGAGTTGACCCGCGAATCGACCGCCGGAAGCACCGTCTACTGGTGCCACGGCAAGCAGAACCGCCGGATTTTCACGAAGCTCTATGAGAGCAAGGGGAGTGGCGGCGGCGCGTATCTGGACGGTTCCGGCCTCTTCTGCGTCTATGGCGGTTCCCGTATGAAGCTCAACGACGTTCCGCGCGGTTCGCGCGTGAACCTCCCGATCGGCTACCCGCGGGCGAACGACCAGACCAAGTTCGATTTCTTCTGCATTTCCTACAACACCCAGACCGACGCCGTGACGGTTCATCGGCAGACGAGCCACAACTGCCCGAACCAGGCGAATAAAGATTAGAGGTGAAGATGACCAAGCGTTCAAATCGGGGTTTCTCCTTGCTGGAACTGCTGACCGTGGTCGCCATTATGGGCATGCTCTCCACGCTGGCGGTCACCAGCTACTTCAGCGCGATCCGGGGCATGACCCGCAGGAGCGCCATCAAGCATTTGGTCAACACGTTGGTTCTGGCGCGCCAGCGCTCCTGCATGGAGGGGTCGCGGATGAGCGTGCTGATCTTCAACGAGGTGACCGGATACGACAGCCGGAACAAGGCGATCATCGCGCCCTCATACGTGGTCTGCAAAGAGGTCGGTCGGGTCTCCGCGAAACAGGGGGACCAGATTTACGACGAGTTCACCGCGCTGGACAAGCTTTTCGGTTACGAGAAGTCGGTCAGCGCCATTAAGAATGACGGTGAATACGCCAGCATGCGCCTCTACAATCTCGCTGAGGGCAAATGGACCTGCGTCTATCCGAAGGTGCTTCTGACGAAGGACATCAACGCGATCATCTCGGATGGCGAGAGTGTCAACCTGCCGATCTTCACCTTCGTGAAGAACGCCCGGAGCGAGTCGAAGAACCCCTCCTCGGCGACGTGGGAGGTGGGTGACCCCTACGGCATCGAGGTGACGCCGCTGAACTCCCTCCCCCGCGGCTTCTGGTTCAAGAAGTTCGAGGATGCCGAGAACCGTGCGCCGATCTGCATCACCTTCGAGCCGGACGGCAACGCCAGCCGGACGGAGAACATCGTGATTGAGGAACAGCTGGTCAGCAAGCGGACGACGATCAAGGTGACGAACACCGGCGAGATCGAGTACAACGAGAAATGGAACTAACCGCAGGGGGCTGCATGAAACAGCGGAAAGACAGGACACTTTCGGGAATGCTTCGGCGGGCGGGTTTCTCGCTGGTCGAGGTGAACATGGCCGTGTTTGTCATGGCCATCGGCATTTTGGGGATGATCGCGCTCTACCCGCTCGGATTGCGTGAGAGCATGCAGTCCACGGCGGATCTGAAACAGTCCTCGACGGCGGATTACCTGCTGAACCAGGTGGTGGCGATCGCCTCGATGACGAATTTCCCTTGGTCGCAGTGGAATTCGATGCCGGAGTATGAGATCGGCACCTGGACGCTGGAGCTTGAAAACTCCGTTCCCGATTTCATCCGTTCGCGGATGATGTCGATCTCGAAAGAGGGCAAGCGGCAGGGCTCGTTCAGCTACAACAACAGCAAGTTCAAGATCGGGTGCTTCAAGCAGGCCGGCCGGTCTGACCGGATCATGGGCATCGTGGTGCAGTCCACCGAGTCCAAGAACGCGGAGAACTACAACCAGTATTCGAACAATCCGGTCTACTTCGCGGAAGCCTTCTTCCAGGGCGATCCGACCAAATAGGCGGCGAAAGGAGCGGCAATGGTTAAGAGAATGGGACGGACCGGGCAGGGGGGCTTCTCGATGATCGAAGTCCTGGTGGCCTCGGCGATTTTGACGGTGCTGGTGATGATGCTCGGTATGTTGTTCCAGCAGAGCAGCTTGGCGTGGCGCGCCGGTTCGAAACGCGCGGAAGGCTACATGCAGCTGCGGAGTCTGGTGGGCGCCCTTCAGCGCGACGCCACGGACGCGGTTGATGTCGAAGGCGTCAAGCGGATGCGCAAGCTGATCGACTCCAGCGATTCGCTCTCGCTCCAGGAACAGCGGTTCAACGGCGGGGAGGTGCTGTTCTATACCCTCGCGGGCACCAACCGGGCGTTGACGAAGGTGACGTATGACTCGAAAGGCAACCGGAAAGAGGACGTGCTGGACGCCCGCTCCGGAAGCTGGAAGGCGGGCCAGACCCGCAACGTGATGGCGAGCATCAAGAACCAGAGCAGCAAGGAGTCCGCCAAACTCGAAAGCATCTCTTTCGACGCGAAGTTCGACGGCAGCAGCTCCTACGGCAGCGGTTCGCGGGGGTTGCCCCTCTATATGACGGTCGAGGCGAAGATCTCCGCCACCGGCTATACCCTTGACATCGGCGCCGCCTCTGCGGGGCCCGATAAGCAGTGGGGTACCAAAGACGATATCACGACTTGGGCGGAACGGTAAACGGAGGATAGGCGATGCGTTTCTTCACAAGGGATAGGAAAGATGCCGGCAGCCGTTTGAGCGCCTTCACGATGGTTGAGATGATGATCGTGACCGGTATGCTCGGAATCATGATGGGATTGGCCGCGACGGGCCTCGGCCACGCCAAGAAGCAGGCGCGGATCACCAAGGCGAATGCAGAGGTGCGCGAATTGGTGAACGCCTGGCTCTCGTATGAGTCGGCGTATGACGATTGGCCGGTCGATATCGAGGGCGACGAGCTTGAGGCGACCGAGAGCAACCTGAAGGAGCTGCTCGGCGAGGGCAATGCGGATGATTTCGTCTATTTGGATGCCCCGATGATCGGCGGCGCGTTCCGCGATCCGTGGGGAACGCCCTACAAATTCCGGTTGATCCACCGAAGCGGGGAAAACCCGGTGACGGATGAGTTCACGATGTCCGTGACCTTCCCGAACCGGCACCGCTACTTCCGGTAGACGGTTCGCGCGTCGGCGCGGCCCCGGCCTGCGTTTTGATTATTTCGGATAGGAGTGAGAATGAGCAAGCGAACATGTGAAACGAAAGCGGGATCGGCCCTTTTGATCGTTTTGGGCTTCTTGAGCTTTATGATGGTCAGCGCGGTCTCTTTCGCGATCTATATGCGGATCGAGCACCAGGCGTCGGCCAACTACCGGCACGTCACCTCCGCCCGCCACTATCTGGAGAGCGCCCTCTATCACGGGATGGAGGAGATCGATTCCGAGTTGCGGCTGATGGACCCCAGCGTGCACGACGTCAAGTTTCCGGATTGGGACGGCAACCGCACGGATGGGTACCACCAGCGCGTGTTGGCTTCCGCCGTTCCCCTGCGGGATAACAACAAAAACAACGCCCGGGTGCTGACGCTGGAGTCGCTGAGCTTCATCCCCGGTCTTTTCATCAACGATGTCCGGCGCTACGCGATCCCGACGCCGGCGGATCCGAACTACAGCGAGGATGACGAGACGCAGGATTTCATGGGCGCCAAATGGCGGCCGCTGACGGTCGCGGTTACCCGCGTGGACGGCAACAACAACGCCCGCAGCCCGACCGATGTGGGCCGTTTCGCGTATGTCTGCCTCAACGTCTCGGACCTGCTGGACGTCAACACCTGCCGCGCCGCGTTGGAGAACGCGAACGCGATCTCCAACCGGGTTTCGCTGAACCACCTCTTCACCTCGGAAAGCGCGGCGAAAGCGTTTGACGACGCCTTCAAGCAGAGGGACCGTTTCTATGACTCCGTCCAGGATTTCTACGCCTGCATGGATGCCCGCAACGATCCTACCTTCAAGAGCCCGTACCAAGAGTACATCGACGGCCAGAACGGTATCTTTTCCCAGCTCGCGACGACAGACGAGGGCCGCCGCCACGTCCTGATCACCGATTCGCTGGTGAAGGCCGAGCCCCGCGCCGCCGCCAACAAGATCTGCAACCTCCAGCTGGCGGTTATGAAGGGGAATCAGAACGGCAACAGCGTCAACTATACGGCCCGCAGCCGGTCGCGTTTCACGACGATTTTCGATAAGGCCGACCAGATGAAGACGGCGCTTGACAACGCGATGGCGAATTCCCTCCCGACCTACAATGAGACGCTGGTGGCGAATCTCATCGCCGACTATCTGGATACCGACTCGATCCCGCAGCTCAATATGCCCTGCGCCGAGCGTACCCCGATGATCAACCGCCTCGTGCTGATGCAAGGTCTTCGGACCTGGCGGCCGGTGCTCAATCCCGCGAAAGACGAGCGGGATGACAAGTCGCAGACCATTACCTTCCCCGCGGTTTCCGGCGATGATATCCTCGCCGTCGAGACGATCTTCCCCTTCAAGGAGGATGACATCTCCAACTCCTTCACGGTTGAGGCGTACATCAACGTGATCGTCAAATTCGGAACGGGTTCGACGATGTTCCTCCAGAAGTCCAATGAGAACAAGTCCATCCAGTACCTGACGGGTAAGACCGTGGCGCGCCGTCAGAACGGCCCCTCCTGTCTGCATATCCTTGACCTGGGCATGATCGAGGAGTTCGAGTTTATGGTCCGGAATGCCCAGGGCGCCATCGTGGGGGACGATCTCCGTGTGATGGTCAACTGTCTGGTGGCGTTGAAGGACAAGGAGAACAAGGTCGTCGATGCCGTTCCGTTCGCGTTCAACGATTGGAACTCCGAGAAGTCCGAGCAGATGGACATGATCGGGGTAAGCAACAACCTCTATTTCCGCACGGGTCGGGTGGATTTCACGGCCGCCGCCCTTGCGTTGAATTGGGAGTGGCTGGCCTTGGCCTGCCCGGATGCGCGGTTCAATTACCGTTCCCGCAACTGGTACACCGGGACCTCCACGGAAATGGCTCCCCGTGCCCTCGCCACGCTGAACGGCGAACTCTCCGAACTGCTGGGGAAGGATGGGCGCGATGGCGACATCTATTGTTCGGTCTCCGACGCGGGCTACTTCCAGTCGCCCGGCGAGTGGGGCTTCATCATCCGTCCCTACAACTGGGATGCCGGCCGGGGTGACCCCGGATTCAGCACCTATCCCGCGACCGCGGTCGGCACGGCTGACGCCAGCCACATGTTCCGGACCCTCCGGCTTTATGATCACGGCGAGTCGCACAAGGCGGACCAAGTCTACAAGTATTTCACTTTCGAAAACGAGGACGGTTCCCTCATGGGGCCGCGCGTGAATCCCCTCTCCAACCAGGAGAATGTCCTCCGCGCGGCGTTGGCGGCGGTTCCGGTCAATTACCGGTGGGCGTCCGACACCGACAACATGAAAGACCATCTTTTCTATGCCGCCGGCGAAGGCGCCGACCCGTATTCCTCCCTGAAGGACCAGTCCAGCTGGAACACCTTCCGCGAGGTTTGGTACCGGAGGTTGCAGGAGGCCAAGAAGAAAAACATCAACGGCTACACCATCAACAACTCCTATCGGTATAACCTCTCCGACGTCTATTGCCTGGATGATGTGATGGGGTGGTACTCCCGGTCGCCACATGGGATCAACGCCGAGATCAACGGATTGAACGTCGCGGAGACGGAGCGGAAGATGCTCTGCGCCTACACGCTCGACAACTTCTCCGACCGCCAGCAGCTCTTTCTCTTCTTCATCGCGGCCGAGGCGACCGTTCCCGCGTTCGGCGCGACGATGACCACCGGTATCAAATCCCTCGCCGGCGGCAAGGCCGTCGCGCTGGTCTGGCGCGATCCCTATCCGTTCCAGTACGACAAGGAGAACGATTCGTGGTGGAAGAAAGGCCAGAAGGCCTGGTACAAGAGCGACAACGGCGACAACTACCACCGTGTCTCGCCGTGGTATCAGTATGAGGTGGATGGTGCCGGAAGGTCGGAGACCTCCACCGATTCCGGGTCGGCTCGGTATGACGGTTTTCATGAGATGCGGGTGCTCTATTTCAAGCAGCTGAACAACTGATGCGCATCTTTTTGGAAAAAACGGCTATTCAAACACGTGTGAATGTGGTAAGGTTTGACTTATGAAATTGAAGAAATCATCGTTGGAACAGGCTGGGGCCGCGAATCAGGAGGGCGCGTTCATCGCCGCCCGTCTGCGTAATCCGCAGGATGAGCTGCCGAAGGATACGGGAAGCGATAAGGGCGCGATGATCTGCTCGATCCTGATCACGCTGATCCTGATCGGGATCGCTGCGATGCAGTACATCGAGTGGGATCTGATCAAAGGCGCTTAAGGCGTCCTTGGAGCCTGACGTATGTTTGACACGCGCAGATGGTTTTGGCGTCTGCGGGGTGTGCTTTATGTTGCGCCGGCCGCATGGAGACTTGCGGCCGGTTGCCTTTTTGTCTTTATCGTCCAATGGATCACCGACCGGGTCCTCTTCGCGCGGGGCTATACCTTCGAAACCCTGCTGCGTTATCTCTTCGGCCTGAATGGCGGGTTGCTGCTGAAGGGGTTCTTCTGGCAGCCGGTCACCTCCCTGTTCCTCCATGCGGGCTGGTTCCATCTGGTGATGAACCTCTTCGGCCTGCTGGTGTTCGGCATTCCGGTGGAGCGGGAGATGGGATCCCGCCGGCTGTACACCTTCTTTTTCGCGGGCGGGGTGATCGGTGGACTTTTCTGGTTGGGCATGACGGCCCTCCTGCCGCTCTTACCGCCGATGGGGTTCCTCGCCTCCTGGATTCCTCAGGAGGCCGCCGAACTGCTTGAGCGGACCATGGGGCTCTCGATCGCCGTCCGTCCCGCCTCCTTCCAGCAGGCGATGTGCATCGGCGCGTCGGGCGGCGTTTTCGCCCTGATGGGGGCCTTTACCGCCATTGATCCCGACCGGGAACTTTACGCCCTGATCGCCTTCCTCCCGATCCGGATGCGGATGCGGACCCTCGCGATTGTCTTTCTCGTCAGCGGTCTTCTGGACGCCCTCTTCATCCAGAGCCAGATCGCCAACTCCGTCCACCTCGCTGGCGGCCTCGCCGGCTACTTCCTCGCCCGTTTCTGGCTGAAACGCGATCCCGACAACGGCTAGAGGGCATGGAATAAAGGCGGCAAGTAGATTATTGCTTTCGCTTGTTGGAGTTTCGGAGGTTTGGAGGGTTTCAGCATGAACGGCTATATCGGCATTTATTCCGAACTGACAGCAAAAATTATAAACGCCGCGATTGAGGTCCATACAGAACTTGGGTGTGGATTGAAGGAGGATGCATACGAAGCGGCTTTAGCATGGGAACTGTCGCACCGGGGCCATAAGGTTCAACGCCAAGTACCGTGTCCTGTTATATACAAAGGCCATGTTTTCTGTCAGGATGATGAACATCCAAAGAGAATTGATTTACTGGTTGATGAGAAGATTGTCGTAGAGTTGAAGGCTGTTTGTACGCACCATCCCGTTTTTGCCGCCCAATGCCGCACGTATTTGCGCATGTTGAACCTGCCTGTTGGGTTGGTTCTGAACTTTGGTTTTCCGTCCCTCAAAGAGGGGATTGAGCATGTCTCAAACCCGAAATGCCCACCATCTTCCCTCCAAGCCTCCGAGACTCCCAGTAGCGAAAGCACTAGTGGCGGCAATGAGCGTGGGTGAATAAACACCTTGGAAGCATGAAGAATTGCTTTCGCTTTTTGGAGTTTCGGAGTCTCGGAGCGGGAGTGCCGAACCTGCGGGGAGAAGCGCCAATCCTCGGATTCGAGGTTGACTTCCGAGGCGGTCTGAAAAATGAAACAACCCCTTGGAAACCAAGGGGTTGGAAAATGGTGGTAGGGCTTGGATTCGAACCAAGGAAGGCATTCGCCAGCAGATTTACAGTCTGCCCCGGTTGGCCGCTTCGGTACCCTACCGTGTCAAAAAAGACAAAACGCAGTATCGCATATTCCGCCGCGTTCGTCAATAGGGGAAATGAAAAAAGTAGGTTGCTAGGTTGCGCGCAAATGATGATTAAAGGGTTAAAGGGGAACGGGGAAGGGGGAAGAGGAACGAGGAAGGGGCGTTTACGCTCGACACGGGGACGGCAACCGGCACTCGTCACGTTTTAAATGTTGAGGGTTGAGCGTTGAGAGGGGGGGGCGACAGAGGGTAGCGCTTAGTGGTCAATTTTCTTTTTTGCTCCACGGCTCCGCGCGGGCAGCAGACTTTTGGCTTGTAACTTTGAGATAAGATGGGGATAATATCTTCCGTCACAAATCTTAAAAGCGGGACACGGGTGTCCCCTTTCAGGATAGGTGCTAACGTTAACCATGCGGAGAGGGGACTCTCCGCCAAACGAGGGATAGGATTATGCCAGGGTCCATGTCGATGGGAACGCGCGTCAAGTTGAGCGCGATGATGTTTCTGCAGTTTATGATGCTGCCGGTTTGGTTCATTCCGATGTTCGCCTATGTCAACAAGATGCCGGGCGGTGGCCAATGGGCGTTTTGGTGCGGTATGATCATGGCCTTCGGTACAATCTCCTCGCCGCTCTTCGGCATGTTCGCCGACCGGTTCATGAACAGTGAGAAGGTGTTGGCGCTCTGCAACTTCGCCGGGGCGGCCCTGCTCTTCTGGGCGTGGAAGATCCAGGACCCGAAGATGCTCTTCATCTGCCTGCTTCTCGTGATGCTCTTCTACATGCCGACCTGGTCGCTGACCGCCACGATCGCGATGGCGAACTCCACGACCGAGGCCTTCCCGCAGATCCGCGTGTTCGGGTCGCTGGGGTGGGTTGCGTCCGCGATCTTCTCCGTTATCGGGACGAAGTGCTTCGGCATTGAGAATTTCGATCTGACCTCCAACATCTTCTTCGGCGGCGCGATCGCATCGATCCTCGGCGGTGTGCTGGCGTTCTTCCTCCCGGCCACGCCGCCCAAGGCGAAGGGCACGCCGATGTCGATCGCGGACGCGCTCGGACTCAAGGCGCTGGTCCTCTTCAAGCGGCTGGACTTCGCGATTTTCGCGATCCTCATCCTTTTGGCGATGGTACCGTTCCAGTGGTACAACGTCTACAACGGGGTCTATCTGGATGAGAAGGGCTTCAAGTTCATCACGCTGACGATGAATCTCGGGCAGGTCTTCGAGCTGATCTTCATGCTGATGATTCCGCTGATCCTCAAGAAGGCGGGGTACAAGTGGGCGATGGTGCTCGGCCTCGGCGCGCTGGTCTTCCGCTATGGCTGCTTCTATTTCGGGGCGAAGTCGATCGATTTCCTGGACTTCGGCGGCATCCTGATCCACGGGCTGATCTTCGGCCTGCTGATCGTCGGCAGCCAGATGTATGTGGACGCGGCGGCGCCCGCCGAGCTGCGCGGTCAGGCGCAGGGCTTGATCGGGTTGATCATGTTCGGCGGCGGCACCCTTCTCTCCAACTGGGTCTTCCAGAAGGTTCTGGACGCCAACTTGGTTGAGAAGACGGTCACCAACGCGAAGAACGTGGCCAAGGTGGTGAAGGTCCACAACTGGGTCCAGCCGTATCTGATCGCGCTGGGGATCTCGGTTGCGCTGATGGTCGCGATGGCGGTGCTCTTCAACCCGAAGAAGGCGGAACAGTAGGTTTGTCTGTCGATGGTCGGACCGTGGCATGACGGGAAGTCGGCCACGGTCTAAACGTTCAAAAAGGAAAATCCAAAATGAAAAAACTGATGGTTGCGATGGCGTGCGCGGTTTGCGCCGCTACGGTGATGGCTGGACTTTATGGCGATACGCCGACACCCAAACACGCTTGGGCCGTGCATGACCAGAACCGTCCGAATCCCAAGAAGATCTCGGCGGAGCCGGGTGTCCCGCCCTCCGACGCGGTGGTCCTGTTTGACGGCACGCAGGAGAGTTTCGAGAAGAACTGGTGCAACGACAAGGGCGGCCCGACGAAGTGGAAGTTTGTCAACGGGACCCTGGAGTCGGTTCACCGCGCGGGCAACATCTGCTCCCGCCAGCAGTTCGGCGATGTGCAGCTCCACGTCGAGTGGCAGCCGCCGTCCAAGGTCGAGGGATTCGGCCAGGGGCGCGGTAACTCCGGCGTCTTCCTGATGGGCGGTATGTATGAGATCCAGGTGCTGGACAGCTGGGAGACCGATCCCGCCAACATGAAGAACCCGAACTACGCCGACGGTCAGGCGGGCGCGGTCTACGGGCAGAATCCCCCGCTGGTGAACCCCACCCGCAAGCCCGGTGACTGGCAGGGGTATGATATCGTTTTCCACCAGCCGATCTTCAACGGCGACACTCTCGTCCACCCCGGCTCGCTCACCGTCTTTCTGAACGGCGTGCTGGTTCAGGACCACTGGGAGCTGGAAGGCCCGACCCTGCACATGGGCCGGACCCAGCAGCGGAAACCGCCGGCCTCGGGTAAGGGCTCCATCCAGTTCCAGGACCACGGCAACCCCGTGCACTTCCG
>DBXN01000111.1 GCA_002309585.1 Verrucomicrobia bacterium UBA1211 | reverse complement strand
AACGCCGTCACCAGCGCGAACGCCCCCGCCGCCAGCGCCAGCAGCCCCGCCGCGCCCGCCATCCACGCCACCGCGCAGAAGGCGAGGCGGACCGCCCGGCGAGCCGGCCGTCCGCCGTACCCCGCCGCCAGCGCCACCCACACCGCCGCGTCGAGGAAGGCGAAGTTGTGCAGGCTCGCGTGAAGGCCGTTGACCGCGAAGAGCGCGGCCAGCAGCAGCCCGCCCAGCCGCCCTTCGGGCCGCTCCAGAAAGCGGATCGCCAGCAGCAGCTCCGCCATCAGGAAGGCGAGCGACCAGGTGTAGACCTCCGCCATCGCCCCCATCCACCACGCCATGTGGGCGAAGGCGAGGGTCAGCGCCGCGACCAGCCCCGCCCGCAGGTCGCCGGTGACCCGCCGGACGCCCTCCGCCAGCAGCAACAGCGCGACCGACAGCCCCACCCCGCTGAAGCCGTTGACGGCCCATGCCGCCCGCTCCGCCGGGAAGAGCCGCATCCATCCCCGCGCCATCACGATATAGAGCGGATGGGCGCGGGCGATGCCGGAACGCCACGCCAGATCGTTCGCCAGCACGCGGTACTGATACTCCCCGCTGTCCTGCCAGCCAAACCCCCGCTGCGCCGAAAGGAGATAGAGCGCGAGCGTCCCCAGAAAGAGGACGGCGAACAGAAGCGGACAGACGATTTTGTTGGGTTGACGCATCGGAGGCAGTGTATACAAAAGCGTGCGGAAAGTCAAAGAGAGTGATTGCATTTCCCCCATAATTGAGTTAAAATAAAAGGTGTTATTGAGGGGAATTTACGCTTACAGAGGTGCGTTGCGGCACCTCTCTCCCTGCATGAAAGGAAGCGTCATGAAACAAACAAAACGATTGTATGCCGCGCTCGCGCTGATTGCCGGCCTTTTGCCGGTGGCTGCATGGGCGCAATGGATGGAACAATCGATCCCGCTTGTCGCGGGATGGAACGCGATCCATCTGAAGGTGAATCCTGCGGAAACGGCCTGTTCGACCGTCTTTTCCGATACGAAAATCACCCAGGTGTCGTGGTGGAACCGCGACCGGCTGGATGACGGCACGGGGTCGGCGGTAAGCGATTTCTGTACTTGGTACCGCAACAGCGCGGAACCCTCCACCTTCGGACGGGTGATCGGCGGCAAGCGGTATCTGGTGAAGACCACCGCCGCGACCACCCTCAAGGTTAAGGGTACGCCCGCGATCCCGAACGGGAAGATCTATCTGGGCGAGATGAACCTTGTGGGCGTGGAGGTGCCGACCTACACCTCGGACAGCACCACCTACTTCGAGTACTTCACCCCCTTCGCCTCCTCGCTCGCCTCCACGCCCTACTTCTTCATCAGCACGGCGAACGAGAGCGTGCGCCTCTCGGACAGCGTGAAGGTCACGAACCCCTCGAAGGCGATCTGGCTCTCGACCGCCGGCGAGGGCGAGGCGACCTACATGGGCCCGTTCGAGCTGGCGCTGGAGGGCGGATCGGCCGTGATGGCCTGGACCACCACCACCGCCGCCCGGTCGCTCACCATCAAGAACGTCACCTCCGCCGCCCGCAAACTCACGATCAAGCGTGAAACCTCGCTCACGCCCCCGACGGGGCAGGGGACCCTGGCGGGCGCGGTCGAGCTGACGATCGAGTCGATCGACTGGTCGGCGGGCTACGCGAAGCGCGTCTACAAGCCGTTGACCTTCCCCTTCACGACCAACATCGCCGCCGGTGCGACCTTCGATTTCCGGGTCCGCCCGAATCTGGCCAAGATGCCCGTGAAGACCACGCCCGGCGCGGCCTACCAGAGCATCCTCGCCATCTCCGACGCCGGATCGAAGATCGGCAGTGAAACCCGCACCGAGGGCACCTGCCTCTACCGCGTGGGCGTCCGGTCGGACGGCGCGCTGGCCGCGAGCCAGATCAATCCCGCCGGCCTCTGGGTCGGAACGGTCGCCCTCGCCCAGGTGAACCGCGCCAAGACGCTCGGCAGCGCCCAGCCCGAATGGGACGCGGAGGCGCTGATGACCGCGCCGCACCCCTTCCAGTTCCGCCTGATCGTCCACGTGGCGGACGACGGGACGACAACGGTTTTGAAGGAGGTCTTCACGGCGATGAAGTCCGCCTCCGCCCCGGCCGCCGACCTCCTCACCGACAAAGCCACGGCGATCGCCTTCCGCGGGCTCTACCCGAACGGGACAATCCGCCGCACGGCGAGCGCGAACTTCCCCTTCATGAAACCGCTCACCCTCCGGGGCGGCGAGTTCATGAGCGCGGGTTCGGAACTCTCCGCCACCTTCACCCAGGCGTATGACGACAAGACCAACCCCTTCGTCCACGCCTTCCACCCGCAGCATGACAACCTCGCCTTCAACAACAAGAAGCCCTCCAAGAAGGCCTCCGGCGACGAGGGTGTGGGGGAATACGAGTCGTGGGGCGTGACGCGCACCGTGACTTTGAAGTTCCTCGCGGACGACCCCTCCGACGCGGCAGGCGACAACTGGAACCGCACCGTCACCGGCGGTGAGTACACCGAACGGGTCCAAGGCCTCATCGGCCTGGGCAAACCCATCATCACGCGCGGCATCTTCCGCCTCTCGAAGGTGAACGACACCGCCGAACTGACCACCCAAGTGATCCATTAACCGACAGCAACCAACCGAAAACCGATTTCAACGAGGAGAGAAACCATGAACAAAAACAGCGTCACATTCATCTGCGCGGCGTTCGCCGCCGCCCTCACCCTGACCACCCACGCCGCGGCCCCGACCTCCGCCACCCAGTTCACCCCCAAACTGATGAACTACCAGGGCTACCTCGCCAACCCCTCCACCGGCGTACCCTATACCGACGGTATCTACCAGCTTGAGTGTCGCCTCTATCGGCAGGCCTCCGGCGGGACGGCCATCTGGGGCGGCCGTTACTCGGTCTACGTCAAGGACGGCTACTTCAACATCATGCTCGGCGACACCTCCGCCACCAACCTTGGCCTCACCTACGCGAACGCGGACCTCTGGCGCGCGCTTTGGAGCGACACGGCCGTTGCTGTCGCCTCCCGCAACGACCTCTGGCTCGGCGTGACGCCGCTCCAGGGGCCGACCGGTGCCAGTATATCCTCGCCGACCGAGATATCCCCGCGCCAGCAGCTCCTCGCCGGTCCTTACGCCTTCCGCGCCCAGGCGGCGGAGTACGCCAACCAGTCCTACACCGACTTCAAGGTGAACGGTAAACTGACCGTGACCGGTGGTACGCTCGCGTTCCCCAACACCTTCTCGATGCCGTGGATCAACGTCACCTCCAATTCCACCTCCAAACTCGTCCGATTAGGGGGGACATCCTACTCCGCGACGACGAATCCAACGATCTACTTATATGGCAACGCCATCGGGCTATATTCGTACGGGAACATCTATCTTTCGTCTTACAGTGGCGATACGATCGTTACGGTTCCAAGCGGCAAATCATTCAGAATTCAAAACAACTATTTTGCGGTCACGAATATCGCTACGACGATGAAATCCAGCAGTCTGACATCAATTGATGGGGGGAGTTCGTTAACGTTGAAGGCCTCCTATGTGAGTTTGTCCCCCTCAACCAATATGTATCTCTACGGGCAGGGGACAGTGTCTTGGAAAGCCCCTGGACTCACATCGACGCATCGTCCAATGGTAATTAAGGCATATACTGTGCGGCGTGGGGCCACATATTTTGCCGCTGATGACGGGGTCTATCGATACATCGTGACCGGGTACGGATACAATCAGGCCGGTGGTGGCTCAAAAACGGTTACGGAGTGTTATACGAAACTTTCGAATAAAAAATGGTATATTCAGCTCGACTGGACTGGTAGTGGAAGCGAGGAGGACAGTTGGACGGTTTATGTGCTTGGTATTCACAAATCGTTTGTAAATGATAACCGCACATGGTAGTACCGACAGGGGCTAACTCCTATGACGAAAGGAGGATCTCATGAATAGACGTTATTTATGGTTGATCGGCTGCCTGGCGGTCTTCACCGCCCTTGCCGATGGCCCGACGGATACCCTCCGGGCGGAGTGGCGGAACCCGGTCCGGAC
>DBXN01000130.1:68899-89490 GCA_002309585.1 Verrucomicrobia bacterium UBA1211 | reverse complement strand
GTCGCCGCCGCGATCACCTGCTCGGCTTCCCACTTCGGCGGCTTCATCGGCCACGGCGTCACCTACGCGGTGACGCTGCGCGGGTGCGTGTTCTCCGGCAGCCTCTCCGGCGGAACCTACGTCGCCACGTTCAACGGCTGGAGCGACGACGGGGCGACGACGACGCTCATCGACTGCCTCGACGCGAGCGATAGTACCCACCCCATCGGGCGCGGCCACGATGCCGTATGCGTCTCCAACACGTATTACCTTGTGTCCAAGGATTTCAGCTACGGGCAGCGTCTGTGGAGCGAAGGTAAGCGCGGCAAGTGGGCCTACGCGGTAACGGCGGGCGAAGGCGTGACGATTGACTTTGGAGCGTCCGCCTCCTACGGAACAAGTGGCGTCACCGCCTACGCGACGGGGTTGGCGTTCGGCGGCAACTTCTACGCATCGTCTGGCGAAACCATCTCTCTCGGGCTTGCCTACACAGGAGTACCCCCGTCCGGTACCGTCCTCGACGGTTTCGCCGCGAGTGCCGGCGACCTTGTCCGAGACGGCGACGGCTGGCGCCTTGCGATGCCAGACGCCGGCGTTACGGTCTCCGCCGTCTTCCGTTCGGCCACCGGCTACGCCGCCTGGGCCACCGAAAACGGCATCACCGGAACGTGGGACGCGAAGGACGCCCTCGGCGTTCACAACGTCTTCCGCTACGTCTTCGGAAAGCCGACGGGCGCGTTCGCGAATCCGCCGCTGCTCTCGATCTCGATTGACGCGGACGGCAACGCCGTGATCCAAACGCCGAAGGTTGTGAACGGCGCTGGCTTCGAGCTCACCATCCGGGCCTTTGATGATCTCGACGGCACGGGCGCCACCGACTATCCGATCGATCCCGCCGGCGAAACGGTGATTCCCGCAAACGGCAAAAAGGCCCGCTTCTTCCGTCTGAAGGCGACGGAGAAGTGATTAGTGAATAGTGGTTAGGGATTAGAGGGAGTGACGGGTGACGAGTGACGAGAGGGAATGAAGAGAGCAGAATTAGGAGTCGTTAGTGGATGTCTGATGTCCGATGTCTTAAGTCTTCTGGTTTGACATTGGGAACGGACAACATTCGGCGAAGCCGGTAGGGGAGAGGCGGTGTCAAGGAAGGTTGGACCATGAGAGACACCACGCCTGATTTGTTCGCGGCGGAGAACGAGAAGCGGATGGACGCGAGTACACCGCTTGCGGAGCGGCTGCGTCCGCGCACGCTGGACGACGTGTGCGGGCAGACGCATCTGATAGGCGAAGGGAAGATCCTCCGGACGCTCATCGCCCACGACACCGTGCCCTCCATGATCTTCTGGGGACCGCCCGGTGTCGGGAAGACGACGCTCGCTATGGTTATCGCCAGAACGACCAATGCCCGCTTCATCACCTTCTCCGCCGTCACCAGCGGCATCAAGGAGATCAAGGATGTCATGAACCGGGCGGAGGAGGCGCGCGCCTACGGTCAGAAGACGATTGTTTTCGTCGATGAGATTCACCGTTTCAACAAGGCCCAGCAGGATGCCTTTCTGCCGTTCGTCGAGAAGGGCAGCATCATCCTGATNNCTGATCGGCGCGACGACGGAGAACCCGTCATTCGAGGTGAACGGCGCGTTGCTCTCCCGCTGCAAGGTCTTCGTGCTGAAGCCGCTTTCCGAGGATGACCTTTTCACGCTTCTCCGCCGGGCGGTGGCCGATGACCGCAGTTTCGGCGGGAAACGCGTCGTCATCGCCGATGACCTGCTCCGCGCCATCGCCGTCTTCGCGAACGGTGACGCCCGTACCGCGCTTTCCACCCTTGAGATGGTGGCGCTGAACAGCGAGGAGGCGGAGGAGACGATCACGGTCACGCCCGACAACGTGGAGCAGTGTACGTCGCGGAAGTCGCTTCTCTACGACAAGACGGGAGAGGAACACTACAACATCATCTCCGCCCTGCACAAGTCGATGCGGAATTCAGATCCCGATGCCGCCGTCTACTGGCTGGCGCGGATGCTGGAGGGCGGCGAGGATCCGCTCTATGTCGCCCGCCGCATCACGCGTTTCGCGAGCGAGGATGTGGGACTCGCCGATCCGCGCGCACTTGAGATCGCCGTGGCGGCCTACCAGGCCTGTCACTTCATCGGTATGCCCGAATGTTCCGTCCATCTGGCCGAGGCCGTTATCTACCTTTCCCTCGCGCCCAAGTCGAATTCCTCCTACATCGCCTACGAGCGCGCCAAGCGGGACGCCCTCAGCCGGACGGCCGATCCTGTCCCGCTCGCCATCCGAAACGCCGCGACGAAACTGATGAAGGAGGTCGGCTACGGCAAGGGATACCGGCTCGCCCATTACGCGGAGAACAAGATCGCCGATCTCGACTGTCTCCCCGATGCGCTTTTGGGCACGGAGTACTATACGCCCACCACGGAAGGTGTGGAGGCCAGAATCAAGACGAGGTTGGAACAGATCAAGGCGTGGAAGGCCGAACTCAAGAAACGGCGTTCATAACGCGCCGCCGTGTCACTTCTCATATTGCCCCCGCCTCGGTTTTCATGCTATGCTATCCGCAAACACATCTTAGGAGGTATTGTATGCGTAGTGGATTGGCTTGTTTGGCGGCTTTGGGTCTCTTTTCCGCGCAGGCGGCGATTCCGTTGCCGGAACATCCGCGTCCGGATTTTGAGCGGAGTGCGTGGTTGAATCTGAACGGCGAGTGGAAGTTCCGTTTCGATAAGGGGAACGAAGGGGTCAAGGCCACATGGTTCAATGAGGCGGATGAGCGCTATCCGCTTACGATCCAGGTGCCGTTTCCGTGGGGTTCGAAGCTTTCCGGCGTGAAGGACGAGGCGGATATCGCCTGGTACCGGCGGAACATCAAGGTGCCGGAGACGTGGAAGGGCAAGAGGGTCTTTCTGGTGGTCGGGGCGTCGGATTGGGAGACGACCGGCTGGTTTGCGGGACAGCGGATCGGGCTGCATCAGGGTGGTTATACACCGTTCGAGTTCGAGTTGACCCATCTGATCAAGTGGGGAGAGGAACAGCCGTTGACGCTGCGGGTCGATGATGCCCAGCGCGATTTCACCCTTTACGGCAAGCAGGGCTACGGGAACGCTCGGGGCCTTTGGCAGACCGCTTATCTGGAGGCGCGCTCCGGAACCTATATCGATACGGTTCATTTCATTCCCGATATCGACCGTCAAACCGTCACCGCGAAGGTGACGCTGAACGGTCCGGCGAAGGAGCCGTTGGATTTAGCGCTCCAGTTCAAGCCGGAGGACCGCAAGTCCCCCGCGAAGGGGACGTTCGGGATCGGGCAGGCTGAGTTGTCTCTGGATATCCCGCTGGAGGGGATGAAGCTGTGGGATCTCGACAACCCCTATCTCTACGAGGTTAAGGCGCAGTTGACGGGCAAAGGCGCCGACGATACGGTCTCGACCTACTTCGGCATGCGCAAGGTCAGTGTGGCGAAGATGCCCGGCACGGAGATTCCGTATGTCGCGCTCAACAACAAGCCGATCTATCTCCAGCTGACGCTGGACCAGTCCTATCATCCGGACGGGTATTACACCTTCCCCACCGATGAATTCATGAAGAACGAGATTCAGATCTCGAAGACGCTCGGTCTGAACGGCAACCGGATCCACATCAAGGTCGAGGTGCCCCGCAAACTTTATTGGGCGGATAAGCTGGGGCTGCTGATCATGGCCGACGTGCCGAATTCCTGGGGCCAGCCCACGCAGGAGATGTTCCGCGAGAGCGAGTACGCGCTGCGCCACATGATGAAGCGCGACATGAACCATCCCTGTATCTTCAGCTGGGTGCTCTACAACGAGACGTGGGGTCTTTTCACCAACCTGCCGGGGATGAAGCCGGACCGCCGTTACCTGCCGGAGACGCAGGAGAAGGTCGCGGCGATGTATCGCCTCGCGAAACGGCTGGATCCTACCCGGTTGGTGGAGGACAACTCCCCCTGCAACATGGACCATGTTGTGACGGACCTCTTCACTTGGCATGGGTACCATCCCGGTTACCGGTGGGAATCGGTCGTTGCTGACGCGGTGAAGAACACCTTCCCCGGCTCGACCTGGAACTGCATCGGCGGATATCGTCAGGGGAATGCGCCGATGTTCAACAGTGAGTGCGGAAACGTGTGGGGTTATGCGGGCAGCACGGGTGATGTGGACTGGAGCTGGGATTACCACCTGATGATGGACGCTTTCCGCCGCCATCCCCAGTGTACCGGCTGGCTCTATACCGAGCATCATGACGTCTGCAACGAGTGGAACGGGTATGTGCGTTTCGACCGGACGGAGAAGTTCACCGGCATTGAGGAGCTTTTCCCCGGCATGACGCTGAAGGATTGGCACGCGGCGGCCTATCTTGCGCTGGACAAGGAACTTTTCCGCGTCTTCAAGCCGGGTGAGATGTGGCAGGTTCCGGTCACGCTCTCGCTGACCACCGACCGCTTCGCCGGGAAAGAACTCTCCCTCACGGCGAAGATCCGCAGTTGGGACAACCAGGGTCGTCTGACCGAGACGCCCGTCGCGGCGGGTCGGACTTTCAAGGCGGCTTCGTGGCAGAACGGTGAGATCGGCCCCGTGGCGGTGACGGTCCCCTCGGTTCCGAGTGTGGGCGTGGTCTGTTTCACGCTCGCCGATGGCGCGCAGGTGATCGGGCGTAACTTTGCGCCGTTTGTTGTCCGTGACGGTGACGCGCCGCGTGCCGAGACGGCCGGGGCTGACCGGATCGTCCGTGTCGCTCCGAAAGCCTTCACCAAGGCGGAGTGGTCGCAGAAGCAGTGGAACGTCTTTGACGGCCTGAAGGTGAATGGCGCGGGCAAGGGCTATTTCGAATATGCGATTCCGTTGCCGGAAGGGGCGAAGGCCTCCGATTTCGCCGGCGCGGTCTTCAAGGCGGAGATCTCCGCCAAACGGCTGAACGGCAAAGACGCGGGTGACGGCAAACTGACCGAGGATATGGATTATATGCGCGGCGCGGGTCTGCATGATCCGAGCAAGAATACCAATTCCTATCCGATGACCGACACCGTCTGCTGGTCCGGCGAGGTGAAGATTCTCGTGAACGGCGAGCTGGTCAAGACCGTCGCGCTGGCGGACGATCCCGCTGACCACCGCGGTATTCTCTCGTGGGGCGCGCAGGAGCGCAAAGGTCGCCTGAACGAGGCGGGTTCCTACGGTTACCTGGTGGATGCGGAGATTCCCGCGGCCGTACTGGCCAAGGCGACGGATGGCAAATTGACGGTCCGGCTGGAGACTGACAAGCACGGTCTGGCGCTCTATGGCGAGCGCTTCGGCCGCTATCCGATGGATCTGACGGTGATCTACAAGAAGTAGGGGAGAGGTCGAAGGCGGGAGGGGCAACGTCCCCGTTGCCCCCGTCGAAGGTCAAAGGTGTGAGGGGTAGCCGCCGGAAGTCTGATGGCTGAAGTCTGGTGGCAGTGCGGCACGTTTTAGGCAAGCGGAGCGGAATGAGATGGCAAGCGAGGGAATGAAGGAGAATGCGCCGATGCGTAGCGGGGCGCAGTGTGTGGTGGACGGTCTGGCGCGGGCGGGATGTGAGGTCCTGTTCGGTTATCCGGGCGGCGCCGCACTCGATATCTTCAACAGTCTGTATGACGCGCCGTTCCAGTTCGTTTTGGCGCGTCACGAGCAGGGCGCGGTCCACATGGCGGACGGTTACGCCCGCGCAACCGGCAAGCCCGGCTGCTGCGTGGTGACCTCCGGTCCCGGCGCGACCAATACCGTGACGGGACTGGCGACGGCGAACATGGACGGCATTCCGCTGGTCTGTATCTGCGGTCAGGTCGCGCTCGACATGATCGGCAACGACGCCTTTCAGGAAGCGGACGTGATGGGCATTACGCGTCCCGTCACGAAGCACAACTTCATGGTGCGTAACGCCGATGATCTGCCGGATATCATCGCGAAAGCCTTCTACATCGCCACGACCGGCAAGCCAGGTCCGGTCGTGATCGACATTCCGAAGAATATCCAGAAACAGCTGACCGCCGCGCTTCCGCCGGAACGGGTCTCGCTCCGTTCCTACGATCCGCATCCCGCGTTTGACGCGAAGGAGCTGAATCGGTTGGTCGAGGCGATCAATGCGGCGGAATCGCCGCTGCTGTACGTCGGGGGCGGCGCCGTGAATACGGCGGCGGAGATGGTCTCCGCCTTTGCGTGGAAGGCGGAGATCCCGGTCTGTTCCACCCTGATGGGGAAGGGCGTCTTTCCGGAGAATGATCCGTTGGCGTTGAATATGGTCGGGATGCACGGCAGCGTCGCGGCGAACTATGCGGTAGAGCATTGCGATCTGTTGATCGCCGCCGGGGCGCGGTTTGACGACCGCGTGACCGGGAAGATTTCCGCCTTTGCGCCGAAGGCGACGATCGCGCATATCGACATCGATTATTCCGCGATCGGCAAGAGTATCCGGACGGACATCGTTCTGCACGGCGATGTCCGGGAGGTTCTGGCGGCGGCGTTGCCGCGTGTCCGCGAGGCGCGGCATGCCGCATGGATTGAGCGGGTCAACCGCTGGAAGGCCCGTTTCCCCTTCACCTATCCCAAGCGTGGGGAAATGCTGATGCCCCAAGCCGTCATCGAGGCGATCCGCGATGTGACCGGCGGGGATGCAGTCATGGTGACCGACGTGGGCCAGAACCAGATGTGGGCCGCGCAGTACTATCCCTGTTTGGCGCCCAGGCGGTTCATCACCTCCGGCGGATTGGGCACGATGGGGTTCGGTCTGCCGGCGGCGATCGGAGCGAAGATCGGAAAGCCCGACGCGCGGGTGGTTTGCGTGGCCGGCGATGGCGGCGCGCAGATGAACTTCCAGGAACTGGTGGTGGCGGTGGAGCATCGGGTGCCGATCGTTTTCGTGATCCTGAACAACAGCTGCCTCGGCATGGTCCGCCAGTGGCAGGAACTCTTCTACGGCAAGCGTTACTCCGGCGTCATGCTCGGACAGGCGAACCGGCGGCCGAACGAACGGGTGCCGGATGGCCCGGTCTATCTGCCGGACTTCCTGAAGCTGGCGGAGGCGCACGGCGCGCGGGCGCGGCGGGTCACGCGGCAGGAGGAGCTTGCGCCGGCCCTGAACGAGTCCTTCGCATCGGGCGAGGTGTGTGTCATCGAGTGTATCGTGGATCCCTCGGCGGATGTCTTCCCGATGATTCCGGCCGGCGCGCCCGTGACCGAGATGATCAACAGGACTGTGTAGGGAAGGTTAAAAGCCCCTCGCCCGCGTGAGCGCGGGAATGTAAATGAGGGTAACGTGGGGCGGGGGCAGTTGAGGGTTGAGAGGCGGGGTACTGATGTCTGAAGTCCGAAGTCTTGTGGCTGAACGGCAAGTTACAGGCAAGGTTAAAGGGTTAGAAGTTGCGCAACCTTCAACGCCTATGTTGCAGGTAAGGGAATGGTGAGATGAAGCACATTATCAATTGTCTGGTGGAGAATCAGCCGGGTGTCCTGGCTCGGATCGTGGGTTTGATTTCCGGTCGCGGATACAATATCGACACGCTGAATGTCGGACCGACGGCGGATCCGACGGTCTCGAATATGACCATCGTCGTGCCGGGCGACGCGCATGTGATGATGCAGGTGACCCGCCAGCTCTCCAAGCAGATCAATGTCATCAGTGTGACGAACATGACCAACCGGCGCCATCTGAACCGGGAACTGATTTTGGTACGCGTGGCGACGAAGGATCATCATGTCCGCGCGGAGCTGGTGGATTTGGCGTCGCTCTTCACCGCCCGGATCATCGGGGTTCAGGAGGACTCCGTGATCATCCAGATGGTCGGCAACCAGGAGACCGTTTCCGATTTCCTCCATCTGTTACGCACGTATGAGATCGTCGATATCTCTCGGTCGGGCGTGATCGCCGTTGACCGCGAATCCGCCAAAGAGAACGCGGAGGAGTGAGATGCTTCATTTCGGCCTGCTGGGGCATCCCGTTGCCCATTCGCTCTCGCCGGTGATGCACGAGGCATCCTTCCGGGCGTTGCGGCTGGAGGCCGATTACCGCTGTTTCGATGTCGAGCCCGACCGGTTGTCGGAACAGGTCCGCCGTTGCCGGGACGAGGGCTTTCTCGGGTTGAATGTGACGGTTCCCCACAAACAGGCGGTTGTGGGGCTGATGGACGATCTGGACATCTCTGCCAGACGGTTGGGTGCGGTGAACACCATCCGGTTTGATCCCGACGGGAAGATGACGGGTTTCAATACGGACGCGTCTGGTTTTCTGGCCGATTTACGGGCATCCTTCGGGGTGATGCCGATGGGGATGCGGATTCTGGTGGTCGGATGCGGGGGCGCGGGAAGGGCGGTCGCGATCGCCTGTGCGTTGGGCGGTTGTGCCCATCTCGCGTTGGCGAACCGGACGGTCGCGAAGGCTGAGACGGTGGCGCGGGAAATCGCTGCGCTGTCGGAACCGGCTGGCGATCGGACCCGGGTGCTACCGTCTGACCGGTCGGCTTGGGTCGAGGCGGCGCGGGATGCCGAACTGATCATCCAATGCACCACGGCGGGCCTTGCGGAAGGGGACGCACCGGTCCTGCCCGTTGAGGCGTTCCGGCGCGGGCAGTATCTCTACGATCTGGTCTATACCCGCGCCGAGACTCCGACGATCCGCACGGCACGCGCGGGAGGCGCGTGGGCGGTGAACGGGCTTGGTATGCTGGTGCATCAGGGTGCCGCCGCTTTTCGGATTTGGACGGGGCGCGAGGCCAACCTCGCCGCCATGCGGATGGCGGTGGAGCGGTAACCGACCGTGCCTCCCGGATGAGATGGCGGTTCGTCCGCCAAAGGGGGACAAATGAGAAGATCGGGAACGGGCGTTTGGATGGCGGCGGTCGCGGCGGTGTTCGCGTGGGTCGGCCCGGTGGCGGCGGAAACCCTTTACGCCTGGCGTGGCGACGACGGAATGAGGGCGTGGGCGGAACATCCGCATCAGTGCAAGGTGGTCGGGGTTCAGGATGCCGTCCTTACGGTCGAGGTGACCGCATGGGATCCCTTCTTGACGGGACCGGCCGTCGCCATCCCGGCGACAGTCGCCCAGACGGTCCGGTTCCGGGCTCGGACGCGTGTCGGGGGGTGGGGTGAACTGTTTTGGGTTCCCGAGGGGAAAAGCGTGCCGATTCAGGCCTGGTCTGCGGGATTCGAGTGGATCGGTGACGGTGCCTGGCATGAATACCGTATCTGCCCGTTTTGGCAGGGCGCGGGGAAGGTGATCGCCTTCCGGATCGATCTCCCAAACGGCGTGCCGGTCGGGTCGCGCTATGAGATCGCGGATATCCGGGTTGAGGAGGAGACGAAACTGCAGGTGGGTCAGACGCCGATGCCGCCGTTCGCGCAATGGCCGTCACTCCAGGCGAGCGGGCTCCGCGGCGGGCCGTCCGGATGGCTGGTGGAGAATCGGGCGGGTGCGGGTCCGATCACGCTTGAATCACCGTTCTTCTCCTCTTCCATCGCAGAGTTGCCGGTGTTGGTCTTCTCGGCCGCGACCCGAACGGTCGGCGCCGAGGCGCGGGTGGAGTGGATGACCGACCGGACAGCCGGTTTGCGGAAACGGAGTTTCAGAATCCCGGCGGATGGCGCGGCGCACACCTTCGCGTTGGATCTGATTGAGGAGAGCCTCGGAGAGGAGAATCTCGTGTGGCTGCGTGTCGTGCCGTTGACCGGTTCCGGGACGGTAACCTTCAGCGCGCTTTCGCTCTGTGGAGAGATGCCCGCTGTCGCGCCTGATCTGATTGTCGATTGGGCGGGGATGGCGGACGGTGTGAACCGCGCGGGTGGGCCGGTCCCGCTTGGGATTACCGTACGGAATATCGGGACTCAGGATGCCGAGCGTCTTTCGCTGACGGTGGATCCGTTGCCGGAGGGTGTCCGGATGGTGGGGAAGGTCGCAGTGCCCGATATCCCCGGCTTGGAAACACGGCAGTTTCGCGTGACGCTGCAGTCGGATCGGGCGGTCGACTTCACGGCGGTCATGACGGTCACGGGCGCGGGGAAACCGTTGCGGATAAGCGTTCCGGTGAAGGTGACCGAACGGCTCGGGCTGCCCAAGGCCGATTATGTGCCCGAACCGAAACCGCTGAAGGGCGAGTATGAGATCGGGGCGTTGTATTTCCCCGGTTGGGCAAAGATCGAGGCGTGGCAGCGGATATGGGCGGTCGCGCCGGAACGTAAGCCGCTTCTCGGCTGGTATGACGAGGCGAACCCCGAAGTGGTGGATTGGCAGATCAAGTGGGCGGTCGAGAACGGGATCTCCTATTTTCTGGTGGACTGGTATTGGGACCGCGGCCGGCAGCATCTGGACCATTGGGTGAAGGCGTACCGGCGCTCGCGGTACCGTTCCTATCTGAAATGGGCAGTGATGTGGGCGAACCACAACGGCGCGGGCAGCCACTCGGAGGCGGACCAGCGTGCGGTGACCCGGTTCTGGATTGATCACTACTTCGGGATGCCGGAGTATATGAAGATCGACGGCAAACCGGTGGTGATGGTCTGGAGCCCGCAAAACATGGAGAAGGATATTGGAGAAGGTGGATGCCGTCGATTGCTGGATCTCTCCCGGCAAATGGCGCGCGACGTGGGTTATCCGGGCATTTGGTTTATCGCGATGAAGTGGCCGGAGGTCGATACAACTCCGGAGACGGTCGGGAAATACAGGGATATGGGATTTGACATGACCTCGATCTATCACTATATGGGGCATGGCGGCCAAGCGCCGGATACGCGGAGGTATGATTTCAAATGGGTCGCCGAGTCGAACCACGCGTTGTGGGAGGGGCTTCAGCAGACGGGGATTCTCCCGTTTCTGCCGAATCTCTCGACTGGATGGGATGATCGGCCCTGGCATGGCGACCGGGGGACGGAAATTTTCGGGAAAAGCGTTGACCACTTCCGGCGCATCTGCGCGGACGCGAAACGGTTCGCCGATACCTCGGGTGTGAAACGCTTGGTCCTGGCACCGCTCAACGAGTGGGGCGAGGGGTCATATGCCGAGCCGAACACCGAATTCGGTTTCGGGTTTTACGAGTGTGTCCGCGAGACCTTTTTTCCGCCTCCGGCGGGAGGTTATCCGCGCAATTTTGTGCCGAAGGATGTCGGGTTGGGCCCTTATGACTTGCCGCTTCCGGAACCGCCGAAACGGGTGACGGCGTGGGATTTCAGGTCGGTTGCGCAGCCTGACTGGCGGGCGCTGATGGGCGTGACGTTGGAAGGCGGCGGACAAGAGGGGCTTGCCGTGCGGACGCTCTCCGTCGATCCAGCCATCGTCTGCCGGTTTGTCCCGCTGAACGCGCGGGATTTCGATACGGTGACGGTGCGCATGAAGATTGACCGGGGCACCGGGTCGGCGCAGCTCTTCTGGGCGGGTGTGGGGTGGTCTCCGATTGAGGCATCCAGCTGCCGGTTGCCGCTCAAGGCGGATGGTGCCTTTCACGATTACCGGTTTCCCGTCGGGCGGAACAGGCTGTGGCGCGGGCGCATCAACCAGTTGCGGTTTGACCCTTGCGCTTCGGAGGGATCCCATGTTACGATTGAGTCGATTCGGTTGGGGATGGGGGATGCGCAATGAGTGAACGGCAGAAAGACGAGTTGATTGACACCGTGGGAAAGATCGGGCGGAGCCTGTTGGGCGGTTCCACGCGGCGGCGTTCGACACGCCGGACCACAACCGCGCGGCGGCGCACGAGCACATTGCGCCGGCCCCGTTCGCTCCTCTCGATTCCCAGGACATCGACGATCATCCGGTATGTCGTGATGACAGTGATCGCCGTGATCGCGATGTGGCTGGGGAAGGGGAAACTCCAGACCAAGACCGGATCGCCTGAAATGAACCGTATGGCGCGGACCTACCGTCAGGCCGAACGGGTGACCGAGACGGTGGCGGGAAAAGGCGCGGGGACAAAACGGACGGCGAATGCGCGCGGCTCTAAAACCGTGTCGAACCGCAACGCGCTTGTTCAGGACGGGGAGGCGAATCCGGTTCCGGCTGATGAGGCCTCGCCACTCTTCACAACGTTCAAGGAGAAGCGTCAGGCGCAGGGAAGCGGGGTTGTGAAAAAGGTTCTCCGGGATGATACCGATGGATCGAAACATCAGAAGTTTATCCTTGAGGATCGTGCGGGAAACACCTTGCTCATCTCGCATAACATCGACCTTGCGCCGAGGATCGCCGAATTGAAGGAAGGGGATACGGTTGACTTCTGCGGGGAGTTTTTCATGAATGAGCAGGGGGGCGGGGTGCATTGGACCCACAAGGATCCCGACCGCCGCCATGTGGGCGGATGGTTGCGCCACAATGGAAGAGTGTATGAGTAGCGTTGAGCGTTGAGGGTTGGGAAAGTTGGCGGTTGATACGTTTGGAGGAGATGCGGGATGAAGATGTCACGGCGGGGTTTTCTGGCGGCTGCGGCGGCGGGCGGGGCGGTGTTGCCGCGGATCGGAATGGGCGCGGAGACAACGAAGACGGAAAGGGGGCGTTTCCCGATCGCCCTGAATACGGGAACGATCCGGGGATACGGGCTTCCGTTGGAGAAGCAGATCGAGTTGGCGATCAAGAGCGGGTATGAGGGAATCGAGCCGTGGGTGGCGGATTTGGTCCGAGCGGCGGAAAAGCAGGGTCTGCTGGAGGATTTGCGTAAGCGGTGCGCCGACGCGGGCCTGCGGGTGGTGGGGGCGATCGGCTTCGCGCCGTGGGCGGTGAATGATGATGCCGCGCGGGCGAAGGGCTTGGAGCAGATGAAACGTGAGATGGCTTTGGTTGCCCGGTTGGGCGGCGAGCGGATCGCGGCGTCGCCGTCTGGCGTGAACGGCAGAGACGTGACGCTGGATCTGGATGCGGCGGTCGAGCGGTATGCGGCGGTCCTACGGGCGGGCGACGCGGAGGGCGTGGTGCCGCAGCTGGAGTTCTGGGGCCGATCCGCCAATCTCTCCCGGTTGAACCAGTGTCTCTATGTGGCGACGGGGACGGGGCATCCGAAGGCCTGTGTGCTGGCGGATGTCTTCCACATGTACACGGGCGGAAGCCCGTTTGAAGGTCTTCGCTTCCTTTCCAAAGAGGCGGCGCAGGTTTTCCACATCAATGACTATCCCGAGAAGCCGGGCCGCGCCGAGGCGCAGGACCGGGACCGCGTCTGGCCGGGGGACGGTCTCGCGCCTTTCCCCGTGATTCTGGATGCCCTCCGTGAGAACGGTGCCTATCCCTGGCTCTCGATCGAACTCTTTAACGCCGAGTACTGGAAGAATCCTGTCGAGGAGACCCTGAAGACGGGGCTGGAGAAGGTTAAACGATTACAAGGTTAAACGGTTTGGGGAATGGAGCGAAGGCCCGCTCAACCGTTAACACGTCCTTGTGTCTGAAGGCTGAACGGTTTATTTGTCGAGGGGAATGGCGTCATGATCGCGCCGACGGACAGACAAAGCAGATCGGCGATGATGCATGCGCATTTTACGGTCCACGGTTTGGCGGGCAGACGGGATGGGCAGGTGTCGTTATCATTTTCGTTCATGTGGAAATACCCTTTGTGTAGACGTGGAGGGTTTGACGGATCATCTGTTCAAGGGTATGGCGTCTCGTCAGGCGGTCACGTCCTCCTCCGGCCAGCTTTACGCGGAGGGCCGCATCTTCCGCGAGGCGGGTTAACGCGGCGAGCCAGGCGGCGGGGGTGTCGCCGTCCGCCAGAAGGCCGGTCTCGCCGTCGGTAATGAGATCCGTGATACCGCCGATGGCGCTTCCGATGACGGGAATACCCGCTGCCCACGCTTCCAGAATCGTGTAGGGACAGCCTTCCCACCGGGAGGGAAGGAGAATCGCGTCGGTCTGGCGCATGAGTCGGATCGCTTCGGAGGAGGGGTAGGCGCCGTGGCAGGTGACCCGGTCGCCGAGGTGGGTCAATTCCTGCTCCATCGGGCCGCTTCCAAATATCTCCCACCACCACGTGCGATCCCTTGATGACCGGATGATGGCGGCGAGCCGATCCGAACCCTTCTGCCGGCAGCAACGGCCGAAAACGCCGATCCGGAAGGGCGTCTGGATGTCGGCGCGGAGAGGGGGAAGCGTGTCGGCCGGGATTCCGTTGGGGATGAGATGGATCCGCTCCTTCGGATAGCCGAGCGATTCGGCGGCGAGCCTCTCCTGCTCTGAAAGGACGATGATTTGGGCGGTCCAGCGGACGGCGTGGGCCTCGACGGCTCGATAGAAGGGAACGAACGCGGTATGGGTCATCAGAAACGGGAAGGCGTGCGGGGTATAGATGACTGGAATACGGCAACGCTTTCCCGCCATCCGGGCGAGGATGCCCGCCTTTGCGCTGTGCGCATGGATCAAATCCGGGTGGAGGTCGCGGATGAGCCGCGAGAGCGTCCGGTAGGCGTGGCCATCGGCGAATGGCGAGACCGCGCGCCGCATCGGGATTTCATGGCAGGTGATTCCCTGCGCCAACAACGGGATCAGCGCTTCCTGGGCATGGTCATCCCGTTCACAGGAGACCGCCAGAATCGGCTCATGCCCCGCCTGACGGATTCCCCCGCACAGTTCCAGAACGTGGCGACGGACGCCCCCCGCGAACGCTTCGGTTGTCAGGAGAATGCGCATGATGACGGTTACTCATACCGCAGGCAGTCAATCGGGTTCAGCCGCGAGGCGCGGAATGCGGGGTAGAATCCAAAGAAAATGCCGACTACCGCGCTGAAGAGGAACGAGATCACCACAGAGGAGGTGGTGATGAGGATCGGCCAGTTTTGGATCGAGCCGACCGCTTTCGCGCCCGAGATGCCGACAATGACGCCGATTAGGCCGCCGACGGAGGAGAGGAGGATCGATTCGGTGATGAACTGCAAAAGAATGTCGGCGGGGGTCGCGCCGATCGCCATCCGCAGACCGATCTCACGTGTCCGCTCCGTGACGGAGACAAGCATGATGTTCATGATGCCGATTCCGCCGACCAGAAGCGAGATCGCGGCGACAGTCGTGAGCAGGATGGTAAGCAGGTTGGAGATCGAGCCGATGGTTTGGCTGATTTCCGCCATGTCGCGCAAATCAAAGTCGTCATCCTGACGGGGTGAGAGTTTGTGGCGTTGCCGGAGCAAGGAGGTGATCTCTTCCTTCGCCGCCTCTGTGTCCTCCAGCTTGTGCAGGCTCACGAAAATCATGTTTACGTTGTTAAAAATGGAGCCTTGCAGGACCCGCTTCGCGGTGGTGTAGGGGACCATGATCGTGTCATCCTGGTCCTGCCCGAAGTTGTTGCTGCCTTTCCGCTCCATAACGCCCAACACTTTGAAGGGCATGTTTTTGATGCGGATGGTCTTGCCAACGGGGTCTTCATCGCCGAAAAGATTATCGACGATCGTCTGGCCGATCACGCAGACGCGGGAACCTTTGCGTTCGTCTGACTTTTCGAAGAAGATGCCCCGTCCGATATGCCAGTTGCGGACATCGGAGAAGGATGTCGAGACACCCGTCACCTGGGTGGACCAGTTGTTCTCCTTGTAGATGATTTGGCCGGATGAGCGGACAATCGGGGTCGCGCAACTCACATACGAGATCGTATCGACGATGGCGTCACCGTCATCGGCGGTGAGGGTCTGGGCTCCGCCCATACCGGTCCGTACCCCGCCGGTGTTCCGGCTGGCGGGGAAGATCATGATGAGGTTGTTGCCCATGCTGTTGATCTGCTTCAGCGTCATGGTCGAGGCACCTTGGCCGATCGCGACCACGGCGATCACCGCCCCGATCCCGACGATGATGCCGAGGGCGGTCAACAGCGAGCGCGTCTTGTTGCGCCAGATCGCGCGCAGGGCGACTCGCAAAATCATTAACAGGTCCATCTCTCAAACTCCGGGATAAGTGGTTGGGTGGTCAGGTGGCGTTTCAGGTGTGCGCCTCTGGGTCATCGGGGGATTCGAATCGGGCGCCTTTGATGATCTTGCCATCGCGCACGACGATGTTCCGTTTGGCGTAATGGGCAATGTCATCCTCGTGGGTCACCATCACGATGGTGATGCCCTCCGCATTCAACTCGGAGAAGAGCTTCATGATCTCCACGCTGGAGCGGGTGTCGAGGTTGCCGGTCGGTTCGTCGGCGAAAAGCACCGGCGGGTTGCACATCAGGGCACGCGCGATCGCGACGCGTTGTTGCTGGCCGCCGGAGAGTTGGCCCGGCGTGTTGTGGATGCGCTCGCCCAGGCCGACCCGTTCCAGAAGCATCTTGGCCCGTTCGCGACGCGCCGCCTTTTTGAAGGACCGGCTGTAGAACGTCGGGAGTTCCACATTCTCCAACGCGCTGGTCCGGGCAAGCAGGTTGAAGTTCTGGAAGACGAATCCCATTTTCTCGTTTCGGATGTGGGCCAGCTCGGTGGCCGTCATGCCGCTGACCTCAATTCCGTCCAACAGGTAGTTTCCGGAGGTCGGAACATCCAGACAACCCAAAATGTTGAGCAGGGTACTCTTGCCCGATCCGGATGCCCCCATGATGGCGACGAACTCGCCTTTGTCGATGGTCAGCGAGACATCATCCAGCGCGTGGGTTACCATGTCGCCGACCTTGTAGGATTTGATCAGATTTCTGACTTCGATGAGCATGCGGACCTCATGGGCGATGGGTTAGCGCGGACGTGGGCCGGCGGGGCCCCTGCGTCTCGGGGGCGTGGGCATGAAGGGATTCTTCGCCTCGGAGTTCTGGGCGGTCAGCGGCATACCCATGCCGGTGATCACCTGTTTGCCAAGCAGTTCCTCCTCGTTTTCGCGGACCGCGTAATGGGTGCCGTCTGTGATACCCACGCGGACGGGAAGCGCCTTCGGTTTTCCCGTTTCGTCCAAGACCCAGATCTTGCGGCCTTTGATGTCGGAGGTCATGCCCTGCGGCGTAAAGCGGAAGGCGGCGGCGGGGATGACGGCGACATCGTTGGTCTCCGCGACGCGGATCGAGATGTTGGCGGTCATGCCCGGAAAGAGTTTCTCGTCGGGGTTGTCCGCCTCGACGATGACCGGGTAGGTCACTACGTTGCTGGTGGTGGTGGAGGCGAGGCGGATCTGCTTGACCCGTCCGGTGAAGGTGTCCCGGTAGGCGTCCACGGTGAAGGTGACCATCTGGTTTTCGCGCACCATGCCGACATCCGCTTCCGGGACGCTCGCCTCGACCTGGATCCGTTTCAGGTCCAGCGCGATCGTAAAGAGCTTCTGGGCCGACATGGAGGAGACGACCGTCTGGCCTTCGTCCACATCACGGGAGATCACCACGCCGTCCACCGGCGAGGCGATGGTGCAGTATCCCAGATTCGTCTTTGCCTCGTCCGCGTTCGCGCGGCTCTGTTCCACCGTCGCCTCCGCGATCTTCAGTTGGGCGCGGAGCGAACCGACTTCCGCGACCGAATCGTCCAGCACCGAGTCGGCGATCATCTTCTCTTTCGAGAGCTGCTGGTTCCGGGCGAGGGTCTTCTCCGCCAATTGCAGTTTGACCCGGATGTTCTCGACGCTCGCCTCGTTTGAGCGGAGCTGCGCCTGCGCCTTGATGTAGGCGGCCTTGTAGACGGCGGGGTCGATCTCCGCGATCACCTGCCCGTTCGTCACGAGGGAGTTGTAATCGACGTAGAGCCGTTCGATCGGGCCGTTCACCTGGGTGCCGACCTCCACCTCCTTGATCGGTGCGACGGTGCCGGTCGCGGTGACCTCCTGGATGACGGAACCCTTCTTGATCTCTTCCGTTCTGTAGATCTGGGCAGGTGCGGCGGTCTTTTTCTGTTTGGTATACCACCAGTAACCGCCTCCAGCGGCGCCGATGAGAATGAGTGTGACTAATAACTTCTTCATGCGGTTGCTCCTTGAAAAAGGTCAGTTCTGTTCAGAAAAGAGGGTGCCGATCAGACAGGCGATTTTCGCTTGGGCGTCCTGCTCATCATAAAACGCCGTCACGACGTTCGCGTGCGCCTCGGTGACGGAAACCTGCGCGTCGGTCCGTTCAATCGAGGAGGAGGTTCCGATTTTGTACTGCTCCTCGACGATGGCAAGATTCTCCTTCGCCTGCTCATAGACCATCTGGGCAACGCGGGAACTCTCCCTTGCGCTGTCACGTTGCGTGACCGCCTTCACGAGGTTTTCATAAAGTGTCTGTTCCGTCTCCGCCACTGTCGCGCGGGCGCTCCTGAGGTCCGTGACGGCCTGTTCGATCTGCGTCAGGTTGCGCTTGCCGTTGAAGAGCGTCGCCACGCCCCGCGCAAACCAGGAGAAGTTCCAGACGGCGGGGAAGGAGCGCCCGGAGAGGTCAAGGGAGAATCCGGCGGTCAGATCGGGATAGAGTTCGGCGATCATGCGGTCTACCTCGGCTGACGCGGCACGTTCGCGGGCGTGCGCCACAGCCAGCGCGGGCGCGTTCTCACGGGCGATCGCCATCAGCGAGTCTACCCCGACATCCAATTGCCGGTCAGGAAGCTCCTCTTCCTTCAAGGCGAATTCCGGCGAGTCCGCGAATCCCAACGCGGCGTTCAGGGTCGCCTCGGCGTTGCGGAGGTTGTTGCTCGCCGTGATCACGTCCAGACAGGCGTTGCCCCAATCGACATTCGCTTTCGTGACATCGTATTTCCGCCGCGTCCCGACACGCAGCATGGTCTTCGCCTCGTTCAGGTGGACTTCATATTGGTGCTGGTTCTCAATCGCGACCTGTAGCAGCTGGATACGGCGCAGCCGTTCGAAAAAGGCGGTCCGGAGGGCATAGACCGTCTCGATCTGTATCTGCCGCAACTGCTGTTCCGCGGCGATGATGTTCTCGATGGTTTGCTTTTCCTGGGCGTCGAGCTTGCCGAAATCGTAAAGGAGCAGATTGAAATCCAACCCTCCGCTCCACGATCCCGATGTCCGTCCCCGGTAGGGATGGCGGCCCGCACTGTTTTGGGTGCTGCGGGAGTATCCGCCGTTCGCGGTGACTTGGAGTTGGCGTCCGGCGCGAACGATATCCAGTTGCATTCGCGCGGAATCGAGCGTTTGTTGCGCCTGGCAGACATTGGGGTTGTGGCTGAGGGCGATCGCCTCCAATTCGCCGAGCGAATAGGCAACTCCGTTGGTGAGGCCGGCATCCTGGGAGGAGATGGTCATCTCACCCGGCACCCGGTCCGCTTCGCCTTGCGCCCGCCGCGCCCGGTCGATGGTCTCGCATCCGATCAACAGGGCCAACGCCCCGGTGAAGATGCCTAAAAAACCTGCATTATTCATACGTGTATCCGTTATCGGTTTGCTGATAAAAGGGTTCGGAATCCAGGCCCAGTTCTTGGTAGGAGAGCCAGATCTGTTCGGGATTCAAGGTCTCCGCGTAGGAGTGGAAGTCCAGTTGGGTCATCTCGCCGGAGATCGCATACTCCGATTGGCAAGGATAGACACAGGTGCAGGGCCGGACCCCGTTGCAGTGGCAGGGACAGGTGCAGGGAATCTCAAAAGCGGTCTCGTCCTGAACCGGATCGGCCGGTTGGACCGGGGCCTCCGGTAAGACGGCCTCCGGCTGCTGAACGGGAGCCACGGCATCGATCGGTTCCGCAATTGAGATGACTGGAGTCTCGGCGGCTTCGGCAATGGGATAGCCGACGGTTCCCGTGACGGGATAGCCGACGGTTCCTGTGACGGGATAACCGATGGTTCCCGGAATCTGATAGGCGTAACTGTAGCCACCGTACCAGCCGTCATATCCGTAATCGGCGTAGATCGTAGCATACGGCCACCGCCGGTGCCAGAAGCCCAGGCGCCAGGGGCCAAAGATCGAGAAGAAAAACGGCGGACGGAAGATGCGTGGCCGATGCAGTCGCAGAGGGGGCGGCGGTGGCCGATGCAGAGGCGGCGGTGGCCGGCGCGGGGGCGGCGGCGCGATCGGCCGACCGAATCCCGGACGGGGAGGGGGAATACCGAGCCTGGCGGAACGCGGTTCCAGCGCGCGATCGGCGGACAGATGGTGACGGCCGAACAAGCCTCCGGAACGGACCCGGGCACTTGAATGGTCGGACGGAGGGATGCCGGGCTTTTTCTCCATGACGGGCGCCGATAACGGGTTACGTCCCGGAGAGGTGCGGGTCATTTCCATCGGCTGACGCACAGAGGTGGCTTCGGGCGGTGTGCTACGGACAGGGGCTTCACGTGCGGGGACGGGTCGTTCGCGCGTAACCGAAGAACGGGTCTGGGCCGGCGGGGTGATACGGGGAGGGGCTTCGCGGACAACCGGAGCCCGTGACGGGAGGGGTATTTCCCGTTGCAGGGACCGGCGCTCGGTTCCAGTCTGGAGCGTCTGTGGTTTCGGCTGGGCCGGCGGGGTGATGCGGGTGGAGGCTTCGCGGACAGCAGGAGTCCGTGACGGGAGGGGTATTTCCCGTTGCAGGGACCGGCGCTCGGTTCCGGTCTGAAGCGTCTGTGGTTTAGGCTGGGTCGGCGGGGTCGCGCGAACCGGAGCTTCCCGGGTAATCTGCGGCCGTGCGGGGGTGGCGGGCGTGGCTGTACGGACTTGGGGGGTAGCTGGTGCCGTGCGAACCGGCGCTTCCCGGATGACCTGGGGCCGTGCGGGGGCGACAGGCGTGGCCGCGCGGACTGGCGCGGCGGCTGGTGCC
>DBXN01000130.1:63423-68836 GCA_002309585.1 Verrucomicrobia bacterium UBA1211 | reverse complement strand
GGTGCCGTGCGTACCGGTGCTTCCCGAATGATTTGAGGTCGGGGCGCAGCGACGGCTTTCGGCCGCGCCGGCGCTTCCCGGACAATCGCGGGACGCGGTGCCGGGGCGGCTACGCGCGGGCTTGCCTGCACTCTGGGCTGGGTCGTGCGCTGGATTGAGGGAGAAGGGGAGGGTGACGAGAGGGTTGACCGCCCTGTCACGACCGGTTGGGAACGGGAGATGGTACGCCCGGCGGAACTGTGGCCTTTGGCCCAAAGTCCATTGGCACAACCCACACAAATGAGCAGAATCCCTATCCATGCTTTCTGTCGGTTCATGCGTACCTCCTTTCGTCAATATGGATCGCATTTTATCCTATTCCGCAGATGGGAAGCAAGTCCGCATCATAAAAGCGGCAAGGATTTAAACGGATGATTAATTTCCGATATTGCCGAAAAAAGATACTTTATTCCCCGTTCGCCAGTTCCCATGTCCGGATCAACATCCGGGGGATGTGGAACGGCCCCTTGAAGAGGTTGCCCTTCGCGGGTTGGGCCACGGTACCATCCCGGTGGAGATAGCCGTACCATTCGGGGTATTTCCGGTCCTTCAGATGAGCCCACGCCCACTCGGCGACCCGCTTGTGGCGATTGAGGTATTTGGCGTTTCCAGTCAGCTTGTAGGCGTAGGCGCAGGCGATGATGGCTTCGCATTGCGGCCACCAGAATTTCATGTCCTGCTCGTAACTCTGCGGCGGCAGATTCCGGCAGTCTTTAAAGCTGATGATCCCGCCGTATTTCCTGTCCCATCCCCATGCCCAGGACCAGTCGAGGATCTGGAGGGCGGTCTTCAGCAAGGCGTTGTCCTTCCGGGCGACAGCGACATCCATCAGGAACCAACTGGTCTCAATGCAGTGGCCGGGATTGATGACACGGCCCGCGAGCGTGTCGATGAACTCACCGTTCGGCCCGACCGTTTCCAGCAGGGCTTTGAATTCGGGATGGATGAAGTGGGCGGTGAGGTGGTCGATCGACTCGGAGATCTGCCGGTCAAGGACGGGATCGTCGCTGATCTGTTTCAGAACGTTCGCTACATTGATGAGGATCATCGTCAGCGAGTGGCCCTGGGTTCTCATTTCCGCCGTGTACTTGGGGGACATCCATTTCTCTGGGTCCGCCATGAAGGCGCGAATCCGCTTGAAGAGCGCGACCGCTTTTTCCGCCCAGGCGGAATCGCCGCTGGCGAGCGCGTATTCCGCGTAGGCCATTGCGGCGAAACACTCAGAAAAGAGATACCTTCTCTTGCGGAGGCCGCGCCCATCTTCCGTCACCTCAAAGAAGGCGCGTCCATCCGTATCGAAGCAGTATTCTTCCAAAAACGCGCAACAGCTCCGGGATGCCGCGAGCCATTGGGCATTCTTTCGGACGCGGTTGCAGGCGTGGGCCGTCAGCCAGCCGAACCGCCCCTGAAACCAGACGGCCTTGGTTGTGTCCATTCGCGTGCCGTCGCGGTCGAGGCAGGTATAGACGCCACCGTGCTTGCGGTCCCATCCGTTCTTCATCCAGAACGGCATGATGTTCGTCAACAACTCGTCCTTACAGGTCTTGCTCCAGTTCTGCCAATAGGGTGATGGTCTCATGGTTTACCGGTATCCGATCTTTTTCAGTCTGGAAACGCAATCCGCTTTGGCCGCCGCTGAAAGCACGACATTCGGGCGCCGGACATCGCCTAAGTCCAGCCCCCAGACCTTCATCATCGCTTTCCCGCCCGCGACACCGCCATACTGCACAAGAATGTCCACGATGTCGCACACCTTCTTCATCCCGGCTTGCACCTTTTTGAGATTTCCCGCCTTTACCGCTTCCCAGATCTTGTAGTAGATTCCGGCGGCATAGTTGTAGGTTGAGCCGATCGCCGATTGCGCACCCAGCGCGACCGCGCCTGCGAACCACTCATCGATGCCCCAGGTGATGTCGTACTTCCCGCCGAGGCACTTGAGGCACCGCTGGTACATGTAAAGGTCGGGATAGTTGAACTTGATCCCGGCGAGGTTTTTGATCTTGCCATCCGCCTTGAGAAGAAACGACTCCATATCGAACGTCACGCCGCTCATGCCGGTATGATAATAATAGAACGGCAGGGACTCGGAGGTGGTCAGCGCCTCCCGGAGGTAATCAACCAGCGCATCGATCGAACCCGGCTTGAAGAAGTTGGGGGGAACGATGGAGGTCGCGTCCATTCCGCAGGCCACGGCATGCGCGCCGAGTTCCCGCACGTCGGGGAGGGCGAGTGCGCCGATGTGGGCGATGAGGTGGAGTTTGCCCTTTGCGGCCGCGACCCATGCGTCGAAGAGCGCTTTCCGTTCGGCGACCGAGCAGCAGATCCCCTCACCCGTTGTGCCGGAGATATAGACGCCCGTTACCTTCTGCCGGATGAGCATGTCGGCTTGGCGTTTGACGAGCGCGAGGTTGAGGTTGCCGTCCGCATCGAACGGTGTGTGGGCTGCGGCGATGAGTCCTTGGAGTTTCTTCATGGGATGTGTCCTTTTGTGCGTGTTCCGTGGTTTCGAAAGATGATCAGTGTCTTCTACCTCTTCAGCGTCTTGAGCGTGAGTCCCGTGAGGTCCTTGCCCTCCTCACCGAGGACGAACGAGGCGATGGAAGCGACCGCGATGCAGACGGCGAGTCCGATTCCGCCCAGCAGGAACGGATGGAATTTGAGGCCGAATACGTTACAGTGGAGGATTTCGCAGCTGAAGCAGACGAAATAGTTGGCCGCAAGTCCCAGAACAGCCGCGACACCCTTGATCCGCGGCATGAAGACGCCCATGAAGAAGAGCCCGGTCAAACCGGCCGTCAGCATCGCGATGTACTTGTTGAAGTTGTCGAAGAGCGCGCTCGACTCCATCCGAGCGAGTGTGAGCGCCGCCAGCACACCCAGAATGCCGACGATGGATGTACAGATCTGGCCATACCGGATCTGCGTCTTCCCGGGGATGCCGGGCTTGAAACGCTTGATGAAGTCGGTGACAAGCGCCGTTGAGGCGGAACTCAGGTTCGCAGACAAGGTCGAGATCGTCGCCGCGAAAACCGCCGCGATGACGAGACCCGCAAGCCACGGCGGCATCTCCGTCGCCATGAAGGTCGGGAGGATCGAATCGCCCTTCGGCATCGTCACGTCCATCGTCTCCGGGTGCGTGTGGTAGAAGGTGAAGAGCGCCATGCCGATTCCGTAGAACACCACTTGCGCAAAGACACTCATGCATCCGTTGAACCAGAGCGAACGTCTGGTCGCGTTCTCGTCGGGCGTCGCGATGTAGCGCTGGATGACGCATTGGTCGCTTGTGTAGGACGAGAGGTTGGAGATAAGTCCCTGCACGGCGACAACCCAGAAGACAGGCTGTGTCAGGATGAAACGGAAATCCCACATCGTGTTTTTGTTATAGGTACTCGCGACATTCCAGAAAGTCGAGAAGTGCTCGCCCGGCGCGCCGGTCTTCATGATGAGAAGGACCAAAACCGACACTGCGCCGCCCATCAGGACGATGCCCTGCACGAAATCGCTCCAGATGACGGCCTCCAGCCCGCCGAGCGAGCAGTAGATCATCGTGAGGATGCCGCAGATGAGGATGCAGGCGTCGATGGAGATTCCCGTCACGGCGTTGAGTGCAATCGCGGGAAGGAGCGTCACCACCGCGACACGGCAGACCATGAAGACGACAAACGCCGCCGAGCCGAAGAGCCTCACGCCGAGGTTGAAGCGCTTTTCCAGATATTCGTAGGCGCTTGTGATCCCGAGTCGGCAGAAGAACGGCAGATAGAAGTAGATCGCCACCGGGGCCATGCCGATGATGAAGAACGCCATCACGAAGTAGCGCCAGTCCTGCAAATAGGCCTGCGTCGGGATCGCGATAAACGTGATTGAGGAGAGCATCGTCGCGAAGATGGACATGCCTGCGACATACCACGGGATACGTTTTCCGCCCCGGAAGTAGTCGTTCTCATCTTTCTTCTTACGGATGAAGTAGACGGCCATTCCGGCCATGAATAGCGCATAGACGCCCACGACCGCCCACGCCGCCGCGCCGAACTTGCCCGTTTTCCTGAAACTCGCGACACTTACCGCATCCGTCCGCATCTTGGGCGCGATTTCACCGCCCGCGATGAGAATCGTGTACTGCTCCGGTGTCTTGCCGGGGCGAATCGCCGCCGCCGCTCCGCAACGCGGCTTATCGTTCGGCGCAATCTCACCGTAGTCGCACCAGACATCCGTCACGCAGTTGTAGGCGAGGATATTCCGTTGCCAGCCGAGCTTTACGGGATCATCCTCGGTCAAGCCGTTCACCGCGCGGCCGATCCACCCCTTCTCGCCGAACCCGCCGACGAGCAGTATGTGCTGGTGTCCGCTCGGCAGAAACGCCGCACCGATGGTGGTGGTGTTCTCCGGCAGCGGGGCGAGTTTACGCCAAGGCGCGGACTGGGACAACTGGGACGTCTGGGACAACTGGGACAGGACCAGCCCATAGCCATCATGAAGCGGCTGCTTTGTCTCGGCGTCATAGCCGCCGTAAACGACGAGCAGTTTCTCCTTCTGGTCGCCGTTCTGGATGGCGGCGATGTGCTGCGCTCGCGCCGGGCCGGGAATCTCGCCGACACGCACCCACTCTCCAAACTTTCGAACAGCCGGATCAGGGTCTAACGCCTTCGCAACATCAAGAGACCACACCTTCTTTGACGCAACGACATAGACCTTTTCGCCATCGGCCGCTGCCGCGCCCATCGCGACAGGCTCCGGGAGCGAAAGCGGGAGAGGCGTGACGCAGACCGCGCCATTCTCGACGTTCAGCAGAAAGGCTTCGGCGAACTTCGTCTGGCCGTCAGTTCCCCCTGCGCAGAAAATGCCCTTCGGAGTCTCGCAGCAAACGCCCTCGGCAACGGCGCGCGGCAGTTCGCCTACCTTCGCCCACTTGCCGTTGTGATTGCGGACGAAGATGTCCTTAGAATAGACCTTTTTTCCGTCGATGAAGTTGCTTCCGCCGGCAACTATGAACGAGCCGTCCGCGATAAAGCCAGCGAACGGCCTTGCGACCTTTGCAGGGGCCGTCTCGCCCGCCTTCCAGTCAACCTCAACCGGCGTCGCGAACGCAGCGGTAGTGGCAAAACTTGCGACCAGTAAAAGGAGTTTCTTCATCTGTGCTTCCCTTTTATCACTTGAGCTGCGCCTTGATGTCGGCAAGCGGCACGGTGGTGAAGTTGACCGTGGCGTAGCCCGCGCCTTCGTAGAGGATGCCGATGTCGCCGTTCGGGAGAATCGTCATGTCGGAGTAGGCGGCGCCGTTCGGCTCGATGCAAAGCCCGTCGTTCCACGTCTGGCCGTCATCGACCGACGCGCGGAGGTAGAGAAGCGCACGGCGGTTCGGACTCTTGCAGTTGGA
>DBXN01000130.1:27045-63288 GCA_002309585.1 Verrucomicrobia bacterium UBA1211 | reverse complement strand
TCCACGACCTTGCACTCGTCGCCGTTCTTGACGGGCTTTCCGAAGGGCTTCCACGTCTTGCCGTGATCGTCCGAGCCGAAAAGCGCGTTTCCGTCGCCCACATGAACCAGCGTGTGAAGCAGCGTCCCGTCCTTCGTCTGAATACCCGACCCGGAGGTGATGAAGATGAATCCGCCTTTGTCACGGGTCTTGCCGAACGGCCATGCCGGAAACGCGATCGCTTCCGTGATGTCGCGCGGTTTCGACCAAGTCGCGCCGTTATCCTTCGACTCCTGCACGAAGAACTGATAGATGTCCTTCTGCCGTTTCCACTCCCAGACATTGTAAAAGAGGAAAATCGAGCCGGTTTGCGCATCCACGATGAGACTCGGATCGGAGGCGCTCCACTGCTCCGAGTCATTCCACGGCCAACGCCAGGTCGCGGCGGAGGCGCTCCAGCTTTTCCCGTTATCTGTTGAGCGTCGGCAGACGATATAGATCGGCTGGTAGACATTTAGGTCGCCGCCGTTCCGGGTCCGTGCGTCGCAGACCGCCACAAGGTCGCCGTTTGTCGCCGTGCAGAGCGCTGGGATCCGGTATCTCATGACACCGCCATCCCCGTCCTTCCAAAGGGGCATTTGTCCGTCAGCCGCCAACCCTCGTAAAGCCGCCGCCAGTATCAGAATCAAAATCCGTCTCATGCACGATCCTCCGTTTGCCGATATATTCCAGTTTCTCAAACTTCCCGCTCAATGTCCAGTTCGGAAGCGGGGCGGACGGTTTCCCGATCGCCAAAACCTAAAACCTGCTTTATGTCCCTTGTCTCAAGGCAAAAAAAAGAGTAAACTATCCTCATTTCGTGCACATTGGCGTTTGCCTCGGAAGGATACGGGTATGGGCGGATTTTTTGGCGCGACTTCTAAAGACGATTGCGTGGCGGATCTCTTTTTCGGGACGGATTACCACTCTCATTTGGGGACTATGCGCGGCGGCATGGCGGTTTTGTCGGATAAGGGATTCCAGCGGGCGATCCACGACATTTCGAATTCTCAATTCCGGACCAAGTTCGAGAACGATTTCAAGGTGTTCTTCGGAAAGGCCGGGATCGGGGTGATCAGCGATAATGAAGATCAGCCGTTGATCATCTCGTCGCATCTGGGCGTCTACGCGATCGTGACGGTCGGGATCGTGACGAATCTGGCGGAACTGGTGGGCGAGATGTTTGAGAACCGTAGCGCCCAGTTTTCGGAGATGAGCCGAAGCGGGATCAATCCGACGGAACTGGTCGCGACATTGATCGACAGCCAATCCTCGTTCGTTGAGGGGGTGCGGTATGCGCAGGAGCGGATTCAAGGTTCCTGTTCGATGTTGATTCTGACGCTCACGGGCGATTTCTATGCGGTGCGGGACCGTTACGGGCGGACCCCGGTGATTCTGGGGCAGAAGCATGATGCGGTCGCCGTCGCGCAGGAGTCTTGCGCCTTTCCGAATCTGGGATATACGGTCGCCTATGAACTGGGACCGGGGGAGATGGTAAAGTGTACGCCCGATGGCTGGGAACAGCTTACTCCCCCGGGTGAGGAGATGGCGATCTGTTCCTTCTTCTGGGTCTATTTCGGCTTCCCGGCTTCCTCCTATGAGGGTCGGAATGTCGAGATGGCGCGTTACCGGTGCGGCGGCGCGCTGGCCCGGCGCAACCCCGTTGAGGCCGATTCGGTCGGCGGTGTGCCGGACTCCGGGGTCGCCCACGCTTTGGGCTACGCGGTTGAGTCGAATACCCGGTATGCGCGTCCCTTCGTCAAATACACACCGACCTGGCCGCGCAGTTTCATGCCGCCGGACCAGCGGGCGCGTGACCTGATCGCCCACATGAAGCTGATCCCGATCCCCGGGCTGATTAAAGGGAAGAGGCTGGTCTTCTGTGACGATTCGATTGTGCGCGGGACGCAGCTTCGCGATCAGGTGAAACGTCTCTACGATGCCGGCGCGAAAGAGATCCACATGCGGATCGCCTGTCCGCCGTTGCTCTACAAATGCCAGTTCCTGAATTTCTCCCGTTCGAAGAGTGAGATGGATCTGCTCTCCCGCCGGATCATCAAGGAAATCAACGGCGAGGATACGGATATCACCAAATATGAGGATCCAGACGGGCAGCCCTATCAGGATATGGTTGGCCGGATCCGTCAGCGGTTGGGGCTCTCGTCATTGGCGTACCAACGGCTGGATGATCTGATCGCCGCGATCGGTCTGCCGCGTGAGAAACTTTGCACCTATTGCTGGACGGGCCGCGATGTCTCCCTGAAGGGCGGATGCGGCGGATGTCCCGGCTGCGCGGGGAGGAAGGGTGATCCGGCAACTTGATCTTTTGCCGCCGGAATGGCCGGTCGGAGCGCTTGCCGCATTAGCCATCGCACTGGTGGCGGTGTGGCTGGCGGTCCGTCGCGGCAGTGCCCGTTTGCGGGGCCGCTTTCCGACGGTTTGCCTGGTTGCCTTTCGCGCGTTGGCCGCCTCCGCCGCCATGTGGGGGCTGGCGCAGCTATTGGCCCGGTTCGTCGTTTATGCCTCGCCTCTTCCGCTCTGGGCGGTCTCGGCAACAGCCGGTTGCGCCGTTGAGTGCGCGCTGGCTGCGGTCCGGCGCGAGTATTCGCCGCTCGAAATGCGCGGACGGTTGCTTGCCACCCTGCGTGTCATGGCGGTGGTGCTGGCCGCATGGATGTTCCTCCAGCCAACCCTGGTCTTTTATACGGCGCGCAAGATCGCACGGCATGTGGCGGTCTTGGTGGATGTGTCGGAATCCATGCGTTTCCCGGATCGGCAGTGGACGACGGGCGAGCGGCTGGCTTGGGCGACGTGGCGGAGCGGCCGTGATAGCGCTGTGTTGACGAATGCCGACGTTCATGCCCAGACCGCGTGGGAACGCTTGCCGGATACCGAACGGCAAGCGGTCGATGCCTTTTGCGAGACGAGCCGTGTTGCGTTGGCCTGTTCCCTGCTGGATGGCCGGCCGGGGGACACTTCGGCCTCGTTCCTGACCCGTTTGCGGGAGCGTTACGATGTGGACACCTTCGGTTTCGGACGCGCCTTGTATCCGATGTCGGAAGAGGATCGGTTGGCGGGTGTCACAATGACCGGACTCCCGCGTCATGTCGCGCAGTCGATCGCCTCCGCGACCGATCTCACCGGCGCGATGGAATCGGTTCTCAAACGGATCCCGTCGGAGCAGCTGGCCGGCGTTCTGTTGCTGAGCGACGGAATCCATAATGCCGATACCTCGCTCTTGCCGGTTACGCGACGGTTGGCGGCGCAGGGTGTGATCGTCAACAGTGTGCTGATCGGTGGGACCCGTCCGCCGCTCGATATCGCCTTGGCGGATGTCCAGGCGCCGGAGTCGATCTTCCTGGGTGACAGGATGCGGATGACGGTGACCCTCCATGCAAGCGGCGCGGCTGGAAAGCGGGTGAACCTCTCGCTGTTGGCGGGTGATGAGGTGGTGGAGACGCGGGAAGTGGATATCCCGCAGGATGATTGGTCCAAAGAGATCCGGTTTACGGATGAGCCGAAGGCCCAAGGTGTCGTGCGGTATGCGGTTCGGGTGGATCCGCTGGAAGGGGAACTTTTTGAGGCCAACAACCAGTGGCGGACAGATGTCGCGGTGAGCGATGACCGGATCAACGTGTTGTTGGTGGACCGCTCGCCGCGCTGGGAGTTCCGATATCTGCGGAATCTGTTTTACGGGCGCGACAAGTCGGTCAATCTCCAGTTCTGGCTGATCGAACCCGACCGCGTGGGCGGCGCGGCTCCGGCGGAATGGCCGGCGGCATCGGCGGCGCGACCCTTCGGGGATGCGGAGGCCGGCGGATGGCCGGTTGACAGCGCCGCCTGGCGGGCGTTCGATGTGATCATTTTGGGTGATATCGGGCCGGATGTGTTGACGTTGTCTGTCCAGAACGAGATCAAGGCGTGCGTGGAGGATCGTGGCGCGTTGCTGGTGCTGATTGGCGGCCCTCAGGCGATGCCGGCAGGATTCGGGGTCGATTCGCCGATCGGCGGTTTGGCGCCGTTTACGGTGAAACCGTCTGTTCAGGGCTATTGGCAGGCGCCGGAGAGCTCGTTCCGGTTGACCTTGACTCCTTCGGGATTGGGGCATCCCGTCATGGCGCAATCCGCCAGTGTGTCGGAAAACGAGGCCATCTGGCAGGGACTGGAGCCATTTAACTGGCGGTTGCCGATTGTCGCGAAGCCCGGCTCGGAGATTTTGGCGTTAGCGGTCTCCGATGGCGAGCAGGCGGAACAGGCCCCGGCCGATGTCCGCCATGCGGCGGAACATTTGGACGCGGTGCTGAACTATCGGGCGCAACATGCCCTCATCACGACCCGTCAGGCGGGACGGGGAAAGGTGCTGGGCCTTGGGTTCGACCAGACGTGGCGGCTCCGCTACAAGGTGGGTGATACGCGGCATCACCGGTTCTGGGGCCAGGTTCTGCGGTGGGGGTTGGGTGATCGTCTCCGCGCGGGCGGTGAACGCTTCCGGATCGGGACGGACCGGCTGGTGTACGGACCGGATGACGGGATCCATGTGGTCGCCCGGCTTTTGGATGAGGCGTATAACGGGATTGACCGGGCGGAATTGGAAGTGGCGCTCTTGACGGCGGAAGGTAGGGAGGTCCTGCGGAGCGGGCTGGCTCCGCGTGAAAACTCCCGGGGCATCTATGAGGTGACACTGCCCTCTCCCGGCGAGGCTGGACATTACCGTCTGGAGGTGATCCGCAAGAATGGGGAGGGAATGGCGGATCTGCCGGATCAGGTCGAGACGTCGGTTGTGGTCACCGCCTCCCGCCGTCCCATCGAACTGGGCCGGGTCCAGCCCGATCCCGCGTCGTTAGAGACGCTTGCGAAGGGAACGGGTGGGAAGGTGGTTGGCCCCGATGGGATCGCGGCGTTGGCCGAGGCGTTCGGCGAGGGGAGCGGGGTGGTGCGCGAAAAGCGGGAATATGCCCTTTGGTGCCATCCGCTTTTGCTGTTGACGCTCGGTATTCTGCTGGTGACCGAGTGGTGCCTGCGGAAGAGGGCGGGATTAGCGTGATGGCAGATGCGCTGGAACGTTGGGATATCTAGACCCTCTAGGACAACTAGACGGTCTAGCCGGTTTGTGAGCGGTCGGATCAGGGAAAAAGGAAGGAGAGAGACGAAGATGAGACGGATGGCGTATTGGATGGCGGTCGCGTGTGTGGCGATGGGTACGGGTTTCACGTATGCGGAGGCGATTGATATGGAGTTGGCGGAATCGGTGTTGGCGAAGGGAAAGGCGACGACGGTTTGGCCAGAGGGAAAGGTCCCGGCCCAGCGGGGAGAATCCCGTTTTAAGATCAAGGATACGAACGGGACGATCCTTCGGCTGACGGATGTCAATGTGCCGGAGTTCGCGTTCTTCCGCGCGCCGGGGGAGGGGAATAAGCCGGCCGTGTTGGTCTGCCCCGGTGGCGGCTATTCGATCCTGGCGTATAACCATGAGGGGACTGAGATCGCGGAGTGGCTGAATGAACAGGGCTTTTCGGCGTTTGTCCTGAAGTACCGGTGTCCCGGACAGCCCGATGCCGCGCTGATGGATGCGCAGCGCGCCCTCTCGCTGATTCGGTCGCGCGCGGCGGAATACGGGATCGACCCCGGAAAGTTGGGGATCATGGGTTTTTCCGCAGGGGCGAATCTGACGGTCCGCGTCTCGACGAACCACAAGAACCGTGCCTATGAGCCGGTGGACGATGCGGATAAATACTCCTGCCGCCCGGACTTCTCTATCGTCGTCTATCCGTGGACGCTGGCACCCGGCGACAACAGCCTTCCGCAGTTGCCGTTGACGCTCCGGCCGACCTTCCCGGTCGATAAGACGACCCCGCCCGCATTCATCATTCAGGCGGAAGATGACGGGTGCCATATCGAGAACGCCCTCGCCTATTTCGCCGCGCTCAAATTCGCGGGGGTGAAGGCGGAGATGCACTGTTTTCCCGATGGCGGTCACGGCTACGGGATGCGGAAACATGGCCGTAGCGTGGACGGGTGGGAAAAGCTTCTGGCGGTATGGCTGGGCAGAATGAAACGCTGAGCGGTGTGGAACGGATGCCTCAGGCCGAGACAGGAACCCGTTTGATCTGCCGGTCGGGATCGGAACCCGTCCCGCTGGCCGATTACCATCTTCATACGATTTTCTGCGACGGGAATGACGCGCCGGAGGCGATGGTGCGGGCGGCCCTTGAACAGGGTGTCCGCGTGTTGGGCTTTTCCGCCCACGCCTGCTATCCAGAAGCGACGGATTGGCATCTGCCGATCAACCGCTATGCGGACTATTGCACGGAAATCCGCCGGTTGGCGTCGGTTTACGGCGACCGGATCACGGTTCTCTGCGGGTTTGAGGTCGATTATATCCCGGGGGTGTCGATTCCCTCCTATTCCCGTTATGCGGCGTACCGGCCCGATTACTTGATCGGGTCGGTCCATTATGTCTCCGACGATAATCCCGGGAACCGATTCACGGTGGACGGTCCGGTGGAGGAGTTGCGTGACGGGTTGGCGCGGGTGTTCAGGGGAGATGCCCGGCGGCTGGTCGAAACCTACTTCGAGCGGGAACGCGAGATGGTCGCCCTCGGCGATTTCGAGATCATCGGCCATCCCGATCTGATCCGGAAACGGAACGGCGTGTTGCGGTTTTTCGATGAGCGGGCGGATTGGTATCGGGCGGAATTGGTCCAAACGGCCGATGCGATCGCCCGCTCCGGGAAGATCGTCGAGGTCAACACCGGCGGCATGGCCCGCCGCGCGCTGGACGACACTTATCCGTCGGACACCTTTCTCGCCCTGCTGCTTCAGCGGGGTGTGCCCGTGATGATCAATTCCGACGCCCATTCCGCCCAGACACTCCTGTACGGGTTTGATTTCGCGCGGACGAAGCTGGAGCGGATTGGACGTGAGGGCATAGCCCCGAAAGCGACATAACGGTTTTCTTCGAGTCACAGAGGGAGAAACAATGATGCGCACGAACAGACGGTTTTTTCTGCACAAGGGAATCGGGTTGTCGGTGGCACTGGCGGCGTTGCGGCTTTGGGGCGCTCCGGATGCGACGGTTTCTGATTATATGACTGCGACGAACAAGAAAGTTATCGTCGCGACACCGGTCGGTTATCAGCAGGAGTTGAAACTGATCACGGGTGAAACCGTTCGCATTTATCCAACCGCACTTCCTCCCGAAGCCGTCTCCAACTGCACGGCTGTTCTCTTCTGTGTCCTGAGTCCGGATGCGTTGCGCGGGAAATACCTTCTGTTGTCGGACAGCGGTTGCTGCTGCCCCATGTGCGAGCCGCTGAAACCGTGGCCGGAACAGTACGCAATCGGTTCGCATTATTACATATATCGTATTAACTCTGACTTTGAATCCAGGCTTTTCGAATTGGGACATCCCCACTGGGAAATCGATGATCGTTTGGATCGAATGGTATGGCCGGTTTCCCGCAATGTTCAGGAAGCGGACATACGACTTGCGGATCTTGAACGGAAACACCTTTGGGCCACCAATCGTCTGGAACAGCTGGAAGGTGAATTGGCGAGACTTCCGAAGGAACCGCAGGATGAACGGGAGAAAAAGAAACGTGAAGCGATCACTTATGGAATCGGAGAGGCTACTCTGTCGATAAATGAGTATGCTGATACAAAGGAGGATTTGCTGGCGGAACGGGACTGGCTGTCACGGTTTCCCGGAGGAGCCATCACAAACCGGGTGGAACCGTTACGCCTTCGTTGGAACGGTTATTTGCGAAAGCTCGCCGAAACCCCCGTTCCCCAATTAGGGTATCGGGGGACAACGTTGGAGGAGATTCTTGAGTATTTGGAGAAGCGGTTTGGTAAACATTATTGTCGGGTCCGGATTGAGGGGAATTATCCTAACGATGTCAAATGGGTCCGCAAGCATGATCTCACCGTACCGGCGGGATCCCTGTTGGATGTCTTGGTTTATCTGGGAGGATTGGATCATGTTCGTCTGGATTTGAAAGGGGTGGATCATTACGATTCCATCTACTATTTTGTATCGGGTGACGAGGCGATGATTGATTGGTCAACGAGCGTGTTCATGGAACGGATGCCCGATACGGTATTGGAGGATGTGACGTTTCGGAAGGTTTCACGGCTGGTCATCAACAGTCTGAACGAATGCTGTTTCAAGAAGAATAAAGGGCTCGGACGGGGAAACATTCGGAAGCGCGTCAGATACTCATGTGCAATAACCGACCAGGCGAGGCTGGAGGCCCGCCATCGTTTCTCTTTCCAAGGAAAGACGTTTCGCGAGGCCATCCGTATGATTGATGAGGCGTTCGGGGTCCGTTACGATTATCCAACAGAAACTTGGCGGGAGCTGGTCCGATGACGGCGGATACCGGTGAAATCACGATTCCCGGCAACCTTGCGCTTTACCATCCGATAGACAAGTTTGACCTCGGATGGGGGGTGAAGGTGACGAACGTGGGCTTCGCGAACATCAGGCTGGGCGAGGTCTATCCGCCGCATCGCCATCCTTCCGACTACATGTTCAGCTGGAACAGGGGGCGGCGGCTGCCGAATTGCCATATTTTGTTTATCGGGAGGGGCGGCGGTATTCTTGAAACCGAGCATGGCGGAACCGCGCGACTGGAGAGCGGGGATGTCTTTATCCTGCATCCGGGCGAGTGGCATCGATACCGTCCCCAAAAAGCGGTTGGATGGACGGAGCGCTGGTGCGGACTCTCGGGCTCTTATGTTGAACAGGTTCTGGGCGCGTTTTTTAACGTCAACCGTCCCGTCGTCAAAGGCGTCCCCGCTACTGCCGTGCGGCAACGGTTCCGCAGAATCACGCGGTTTTTTATGGACGGACGCACGGTCCATGTCCCGAAACTGGTCGCCGAGGCGGTCGGATTGCTCACGGACATCGCCCCTTTCGCCGCCATCGAAACCCGCCCGTTCTCGAATGCGATCGCCTCCTCGTGCGATGAGATGGCGTCCCGCATCCACGAGAACATCGACCTTGAAGAGCTCGCCAGACGTCACGGCATGGGTTATTCGCTCTTCAGGCGGCTCTTCAAAAAACAGATGGGATTCTCCCCCCACGCCTATGTCGTCGAGATGCGGATCAACCGCGCCCGCGCGCTTCTGCGCAACACGTCGCTTACCGTCGAACAAGTCGGTTCCGCCGTCGGTTTCTCCTCCTTGGCCTACTTCTCCTACGTCTTTCAGAAACATGTCGGCCTCTCTCCGAACGCTTGGCGCTTGAACAGATGAGGCAATTGTAAAACCGGTTGCGGCAAGGCCGGGGCGGCCTTGTCATTTCAAAAAAAGCGGCAAGTTTCGCAATTGCTTCAGGTGACGCGGAACCACTCAATCTCACTAACACACGGGATGGGGGTGTATTTGTGTCAAAAATCTAAAATCAAGGTCAAAGATTACACCTTGTTTTTTACACAGGAACCATCAATACTATCAAAAAAACAAAGGAGTAGGGTGTCCACTGCCCATCTCCGCCATAAGGCTGGCGATCGTGATAGTGGTAAGCGAGGAGAAAGACATGAGAAAAGTTTGGATGAAACGGATCGTGATGGTCGGGTTCCTGTGCGCCGCTTGCGCCGTTCGGGCAGATATCGATATCACGGAAGACCTCACTTTGACCGAAGATACCGATTGGCGCGGGCAGGGTAGGGTGACGATCGCCGCCGGCGTCACCGTGGCATTGAACGGCCATTCGCTCGCATTGTCTGATCTTGCCGGCGAGGGAACCATTTCAAGCGGAGGCGAACTCGTTACGAACGGCAGTTTCGAGAATTTAACGGATACCGCCGGGAATTGGTCCTACTACTATCATGACGGTGCGCCGCAGGCGGTCGGCTGGAATTGGACGAGTTCGGGAGGAAACGGGCCCGGTCAGACGGCGAAAGGATCGCCATGGCTCTCCGTTGATCCGGCGGAGGGCGGGCGCGCCTGTTTCATGCAGGGGAACCACGACATCTACCAGACGATTAGCGTGTCCCGGTCGGGGACCTACCTCCTCTCCTTCGCCTATATCGGACGGCCGGGTTATAGCGACCTTCGCATCCACGTCAAGATCGATGGTGTCGGATATGGATATGTGGATTGTACGGAAACCACCTTCTTCCAGACAAAGGAGATCGAGCTGGAACTCACGGAGGGTGATCATGAGCTGGCCTTCTGTGGCGATTCGCTCGATTATGTCCCCGCGGGACACCGTTGCGGCTGTCTGGACGCTATCTCGCTCCGTCCGCATGGCGAGTTTCCGCCTGCCGTGCTGACGTTGGACATTCCCGAAGAGACGGAATTGGTGAACGACTCGGTCACCTTCGCCGGTAACTTGAAACTGGTCAAGGTGGGCGAAGGCACGTTGACGGTGGCCAAGCCAGCTCAGAGTTACACCGGCGAGACGGAGGTGCGCGCCGGCCTTCTCAAAGCCGGCTTGCGTGAAACGACCTGGGCCGGTACAGTCTATGGTGCCCGTTCGTGTGTCAAGGTCGGCGAGGCGGCGACACTCGACCTCGCCGGGACCTCCAACAGTCCGCTGGAAATCCAGCTCGACGGCGGCACGGTGACGAACTCCGTACCAAGCGGCCAGTTGCCGTGTATCCGCACCTTGACGCTCACGTCCGACTCGACGCTCGCCGGCGCTGACTTTGGCATCATCCGGCAGGGATGGCAATCGACCGCGCTCAACCTCAACGGCCACACGCTGAACGTGGGTATCGAGCCTGACCGGGAGTTGCACATGGTCACCATGACGGCCACCGGCGGAGGCCGCATCGTCGTCGATGGCGGCGGTACGCTCATTCTCGGAAATCTGGCCGGCAGTTTCCCCGTGAAGGCGGAGGGAACCGCCCTCGAGATCCGCGACGCGAGCATCCATACATACGCGGGTGACCATGATGTGGGAGACTACATCTCCCTCTATACGGGTGACCGCAACAGCGAGTCGGCCGACTCGAAGTTGCGCGTCCATGGGACCTTCGCGCCGCAGACGCGCTGGCATTCGTGCGAGCTGCAGGATGGCGCGACGCTGGATCTCCGGGAGGTTTCAGGGGTGTTCACGAACAGCTGCGCCTTCGCCGAAAACAATCCGGAGGGGGTGGTGGCCTTCGCGTCGGAGGCGACGGTGACGGTCGATCTGCGCGGGCGCGCGCCGGCCTTCGGCGAGCAGCTTGTCAACTGGCTCGGCTCGGCCCCGACCGGCACGACATTCGTCTTCGACGAGGTGACCGCCGCAAAGGGCGTTGATCCTTACATCTCCGATGCCGGACTGTTTTACGGTATGGACGAGACGGGCGGTTCCGCGATCGCCGTGGCGCATTGGACGGGCGCAGGGCGTCCGGGCGACCCGGCCGATCCGGCGAACTGGGCATGCACGAACGTTGCCGGTAAAGCCGTGGCTGATGCCCTGCCGGGTGAGGGAACCCTGGTCGGAATCGCCGGGGCACTGAATCTCCAGGCGCCGGCGGCCGAATCGCTCCCCCACAGCCTTGCCGAGTTGGGGCCCTGTACCCTGACGGCGGACTGCGACCTGCGCGGTCTCGGGCCCCATGTGAAACTCACGGGTGAGATCGACCTGTGCGGACATACCCTGCAGCTTGCGGGCTATACAGGCGAAGGACAGTTCATCGACAGCACCGGCCCGACCGGCGCGAGCATTCTTGCGAACGGGAGTTTCGAAACTTTCATCGGCGGACTTTCAAGCGGCAATTGGACCTATTTCCATGAAACCCGCCTCGACCAGGCGACAGGATGGCTCAGTTCGTCGACGCGTACGGGGGAAGGCCCAGGTCTTGCGATGGGCGGTTCGCCTTGGCTCGGAGCCGCGCCGACAGATGGGTCATATGCGGCATTTCTTCAGGGTGACTGTGCGCTCACGCAGACGTTTTCGGTACCGCATACTGGCATGTATTTGCTATCGTTCGATTACGCTGGACGTCCGGGATACAACAACCTGCGTGTTCACATCGAGTTCGATGGCATCACGATGTATCATGTGGACTGTCTGGAGAATGCCTTCACAACCCAGAAGGTCGGCATCTACTTGACGGCGGGCACGCACACCTTCACGCTGCGCGGCGAGTCGCGCACGAATGAGAATCCCCACTACCGCTGCGGCGCGGTCGACAATGTCTCGCTCCGCCCCCTCGCGCCGGGCGAGCTGGTGTTCGATCTGGCCGCCGATACGCACCTCTCGACCGCCGCGCTCATGCTTGACGGCAATCTGAAACTCGTCAAGCGGGGTGCCGGCACGTTGACTGCTGCCAAGACCCAGCCCTATCTGGGTGGAACGCGGATTGATGGGGGACGTCTCATATCCGGTTTCTACGATACGGCTTTCCAAGGCGGAGCCTATGGGCTGGGTACCTGCCTCGAAGTGGCAACGAAAGGCGTGTTCGACATGGACGGACAGGCCAACGCTCCGAGACTGATTGTGCTGTCGGGTGGCCGGATAGAGAACACCACCCCGCGGGGACTTCACTTCAATCCTTCTCTCATTAATGTCGTGCTGAAGGTGGACTCGAAAATCGAAGGACGTTCATTCGGCCTTCTGGTCAATGAATATGGACTGACAACGCTCGATCTCGGAGGCCATACGCTGACGGTGACAATCGCCCCTTCCGAACTCTTCCTCTTTGCGAACACGACCATTACGGGTGGAGGCAGGATCGTGGTTCAGGGCGGTGGCAAGTTGCTGTTGAACCGTAGTGGATACGAGCGTGACCTGACGGCGTCGGATACTATATTCCAGATTGAAGACGTGTCGATGGAGGTTAATCCTGGCACGAATGTGTTAGGCGAATACCTCTCGCACTACACGGGAGATGAGGATATCACGGGTGAGGGGAGCAGCTTGATTGTACACAGACGGTTCCAACCGGGAACCCGCTGGCACAGTTGCGAGCTTCAGGACGGCGCGATTCTCGATCTGAACGTCTGCCCCGGCACCTGGACACCGACCTGTACCTTCGAGACGAGCGGCACGACGGGTACGGCCACATTCGCGGAAGACGCGACGATCACGATTGATGTCCATCTGCGCGCGGTGCCCAAAAACGCTGAGGAGATCATCACATGGGGTGAAAATCCGCCGCCGGAAAGCGTCGTGTTCAAGCTGGATGAGGCAAGCAAGGAAGCGGGACGTTACCTCATCCGCACGGAAACAGGGTATGCGCTGGGAAGTGGATTGATCCTCTTCGTCCGATAATGCCGCTGCGTAAAAGCCTGATACCCGCGCCCGGTACGGGAAGGTTCTGCGGACGCGACGGAGCGCGTCCCCCCTTCTCGCCTGGGCGGGAAGATGGATGATTTGCAGACGATGACGTTACAGATAAGGAATCGCGTATGAATCAGAAACAAATCCTGTTCCTCCTGGGCCTGTTCGCGGCATTGGCAGGGAATGTGTGTCCGGCGGCGGGCGATCTTGAATGGGGGCGTTTCGAAACGCCACCCGTCGAGAACCGCCCTGAAACCTGGTTCCACATCATCGGCGGCAATGTCACGCGCGAGGGGATCACAGCCGATCTTGAGGCGATCGCGGACGCGGGTATCCGGGGCATCCAATTCTTCCACGGGCAATTCGGCGGTCCGTGGCCGAACGTCCCGAAGCAAATCGTCTGCCTGAGTCCGGAATGGGATTCGCTTGTCGCCTTCACGGCGGACGAGTGCAAACGGCTGGGTCTCTCCTTCAAGATGCAGAACTGTCCCGGCTGGTCGATGAGCGGCGGCCCCTGGATCACACCCGCGACGGCCATGCGCGAACTCGTCTATTCGCGGGCGGACGTCGAGGTCGTGAACGGACAGTTCTCGGTTCAGACCCATCCGGCGCGCGATCCGCGCAACGCCGACCTCGACTACAAGGACGTGGCGGTACTGGCCTTCCCGACCCCGGAAGGCGATCTGCCAGGAGAACTTAAGCCTGCCAAGGACGAGGTCAAGGGACTGGTCCATACCCTCACCTACGACCATCCCGTGACGGTACGGTCTTTCACGGTGCCGGATCCGAACGGGTTAAACCATGCGTACGCTTACAACATAGATACGCAAGTCAAACTTGAGGCGATCGCGCCGGACGGAACCGCCAAAGTCGTGCGCATATTCGACTATCCGCAAGGAAACTGGCATCGATCCGTGCCGATGACGCTCGCCTGTGACGAGACGACGGCCGCAAAGTGGCGGGTTACCTTTACAACCAAGCGCCCCATCCGTACTCCTTGGGTGCGATTGTCATCAAGCGCCCGGTTCGACAATTGGGAGGGACGCGCAGGTTGGACGCTGTGCGGACTCGGCTGGGAACTGAACGACCCGAAACAGACGACAGCTACCCGCGTGAAGACTGAAGCGATCATTGACCTCACTTCCAGTCTTGCGTCGGACGGAACTGTTTCGGCACCGTTGCCAAAGGACGGCCGCTGGACGATCCTGCGTTTCGGCCATGTGAACATGTGCCTACGGAACGGTCCGGCGCCGGCAGAGGGAACGGGCTGGGAGTGCGACAAGCTCGACCCAAGGGGCGCCGAGGCGCAGTACGCGGGGTATATCGGCCGACTCGCGAAGGGGCCGCTCGCCGGCGGAAAACTCGCGGGCGTGCTGCTCGACAGCTGGGAGTGTTCGCGCCAGACCTGGACCTGGCGGATGGAGGAGTACTTCCGTCAGGCTAAGGGGTATCCGCTACGCAAGTACCTACCGGCAATCTTCGGCTGGGTGCTCGATACACCCGCTAAAACGGACACATTCCTGCTGGATTGGCGCAACCTGATCAGTTCGCTCATCGAAGAGAATTTCTACCGACGCATGAGCGATCTCGCGCACCGGGACGGGCTGGAGATCCAATATGAAACCGCGTTCGGCGATGTGATTCCCGGCGACATCCTGAAGTTCTGGAAGTACGCCGACACCCCGATGGCCGAATTCTGGGCACCTCACCGAAATGACGGCTATGTGGGCGACCATGACTTCAAGCCGGTCGTGCCCTGCGTCTCGGCCGCGCACATCTACGGGAAAAAGCGCGTCGCCGCCGAGGCGTTCACAAGTTTTGAACTCACATGGAACGAAAACTTCCGCCTCTTGAAGAACGTCGGGAACAAACACTTCGCGCGCGGCGTGACGCACTGCGTGTTCCATACCTACACGCATAATCCGCAGGTGGACTGGAAGCGGCCGGGAACGAGCTTCGGCACAAACATCGGCACGCCGTTCCTGCGAGGTCAGACCTGGTGGCCGTACATGCGGTCGTGGACGGATTACCTCTCACGTATCAACGTGATGCTCGAAGAGGGCCGTCCGTGCGCGGACATCCTCCGCTACCTCGGCGACTATGTGGGCCACAAACCATCAGAACACGAAGAGCCGTTCGGAAACCGGTTTAAAGAAGACTACCTCAACCCCGACGGGCTGATGACGCGCCTCTCTGTGAAGGACGGACGGTGGACACTGCCGGACGGGACATCGTACACCGTGCTGTGGCTGCCGCCGGAGACCTACCTGACCGACGAGAGCCGGGCGCGCATCGACGCGCTCGAACAGGCGGGCGGCCGCGTTGTGCGTACCGCAGATCCGACTGCGGATTTAACACCAGACGTTTCGGACGGCGGCATCCTCTGGAACCATCGCACGGATGGGCACCGGGAGTGGTACTTCGTGACGGCGAAGGCCGAGGGATTCAAAGGTCCGGTGACCTTCCGCGCCAAGGGCGGGGCGGAGATCTGGGATCCCGTGACGGGAAGCAGGCACCCGGCGGCGCGGGCGGGCGATGCGGTCGTCCTTGATCTGGCGAGCGATGAGGCCGTGTTCGTTGTCTTCGATCCCTCCAAGCCGCAAGCGGCGGAAGCGGATAAACCGGCGACTGCCCAGGCGAGGGTGGGCGCCTGGACGCTTGCGCTCGGGAAGGGAGCGGCCCGTCCGCTCGCAGATTTCGACGCGTGGAAGGAATTGCCGGGTCTCACGGATGAGGAGAAGGCCTTCGCGGGCACCGGCACCTACCGCACGACGGTGACGGTCGAGAAGACGGGAAGTTGCCTCCTCGATCTAGGCCGCGTCGAGGCGTGGGCCGAGGTCCGGGTGAACGGGAAGAAGGTTACGACGCTCTGGTGTGAACCGTACCGGTGCGAGATCGGCCCGTTCCTGAAACTTGGCGCGAACGAGTTGCGCATTGACGTGACGAGCGCGTGGCACAACCGGCTTGTCTATGACGCCGGTCTTCCGGAAGAACAGCGCGAAACGTGGGTCCTTGCCGGTCCCGGCGCCGGATCCGCGTTGCGGGCGGCGGGGCTGATGGGGCCGGTCTCGCTCACGGCTGATGCCGCGACGCTGAAACACGCCCACGCCGGGCAGACATTGGATCGTTCGACAAAAGGCGACTGGTTCACCGTCTACGGTAGCGAGGGTTGCTATCTGATCGGCGGAGAAAACCCCGCGAGCGATCGCGTGTCGCTGCCGGCCTACGTGGAGTCGGTGACATTCGATTTGGGTGACGGTCGGTCGGCGAACCGCTCGTCCGGCATCAGGCCGCGCGACCCCGAAGCGAGACTGACGACGCAACCCTGTTGGTCGGAGCGCCATTTCGCCTGTTGCTATTCGGCGCTGCACGGCACACTCTACGCGAACGTGAATCTCCGCGAGCAACGTCCCTATACCGTGGCGCTCTATGTCGCGGATTGCGACGGCGGCGGACGAGCCATGGAAGTGGATGCCTTCGATGTCACGACGAGCCAGCGGATTGCGCCGATGACGAGTGTCACCGATTTCGGCGGCGGCGTCTATCTCGTCTATTCCCACAACCAGTCGTTACGTTTCCGTCTTGCCTGCGTGGGAGGGGACAACGCGGTGCTCAACGCACTTTTCTTCGGCGAGCCGAAAACGGCTGATCAGACGGAAACGCCTTCCTCCCTCACCCCGGTTCTTACGCGCCGTTCACCTGCGTCGCAGCCGTATCCCTATGTCGATGACGGTGCCGAGGTCACATCGGCGGTAGCGGCATCGCCCGACCCGCTTGCGGCCTACCAATGGAAGAATCCGTCAGCGGATTCGACGCTTCAAGTGTATGTGGCGTTGCCGGAGCGGGCGGAGGACCGCATGGGTAAAGGCGTCTTTACGGGACTGGAAACCGTCACCTCTGAAACGTGCGCCGTTCGGGTGAACGGCGCCGGAACCCTGCGGATCGACTTCGGGGTCGAACTTCCCGCCTGGCTTGAGATTGACAGCCCGGACCTCTCCGGCGATGTGACGCTCGGCGTGAGCGAGCATAGGGAGGTGCAGAGTTTTCCCGGCCACAAGACGGCGAAACCGGTGAAATACGGCGACAAGACCTATCGGCTCGAACTCAACCGGGAACTCTACGAAGGCGTCCGTTTCGCATTCGTCAACGTTACGCGATTCGACAAACCCTTTACGATCACCGCCATTCGAGCGATGACGCAGGTCATGCCCTGCAACTACACGGGGTCGTTCATCAGCGACAACCCCATGCTCAACCGCATTTGGTATGTCGCCGCCTGGGACGTGCGGGCGAACCTGCGCGAGGACAGCTTCGGCGCTATCCTCATGGACCGGGGCGACCGCTACTCCTGGACGGGCGATGCGTATACCGCGCAAGCCGCGTCGCTCACAGCGTTCTCGAACTACGGAGCCGTACTCAAGAACCTGCGCTTTACCGAGAGCCATCGTAACGGGATTGAATCTTACGAGCTCTACTGGATCGAAAGTCTCATCGACTACTACATGTATTCGGGCGACGCCGTGGGCGTACGGTCGCTTCTGCAGGCGGCATACGGACGGCTTGACCACGCCGCGCAGATTTTCGACAATCCGACCCATCTCGCCTTCGTCGGGTGGGACGAGCGTACGGGCATCGGTTTCGACCATCCCGACTGTGACCAGAACAAGTTGACCTACCAGATGCTTGCCATCGGCGCGTGGAAGCACTTCGCGGAGACGCTTGATCGCCTCGGCGAAACGGCGCAGGCGACGAAGTACCGCAATCTGGCGGCGGCGAAGACGGCGGCGGTATTGTCAGATCCGAAGTATCTCGGTCGGCTCGGCATGCACGCCTCTGCCGATGCCATCAACGCGGGGCTGATTGAGGATACTGCGAAACTGTACCATCCCGATCTCTCGGACCGCCTGCAGCGGCTCTCCTATTCGCCGTTCAACCAGTGTTTCCTTTTGCAGGCGATGGCGGCGGCGGGCCGGTATGATGACGCTTTTGCAAGCGTGATGGATATGTGGGGCGGCCAGATCAGTTACGGCGGAACCTGTTTCTTCGAGGTGTATCACCCAGACTGGAACGACATTCTCGGAAAGAACGGTCCGATCCCCTTCACGCAGAGCGGCCACACGAGCCTTGCGCATCCATGGGGCGCGGCCGTCCTCACCTGGCTCAGCGAGGAGATGCTGGGAATCAAACCGGTTGAGCCGGGCTTCTCGCGGTTTGCGGTTGTTCCGCATTTCAACGGACACGCCAAACGGGTGGCGGGCCGGACGATGACGCCCCATGGCGCGATCGATGTGAGCTTCGACCTGAATCAGGGCCGACACACGCTTGTGGTGCCGCCCGGTGCAAGAGCCACCTTCGCGATTCCGAAGGAAGGCATGGCGGTCAAGGCGATCACGGCGGAGAAGGTCGATCCGGCCCGTATCCGCCCGACGGATGACTTCGTTTACATAGATGACCTCGCTCCGGGTGAGTACACGTTTACGGTTCAGTATGAGGGAACACCCAAGGCGGCTGTCAAGGAGTCCTATCGATATGCGGCGGCCTGCAGAGGCGTTGATCGCTCGACTTACGGCAACTGGCACACGAAGTATGGGAAGGACGGATATTTCATCGTCGGCGGGGGTGAAAACAATGGTGATCTCGCCGACCTTCCCGACTATGTGGAGTCGGTGTCATTCGACCATCTGGGGAATCCCGCCGGACACCGCTCGACCGATGTCACCCCTTTTGACGAGCGGGCGACGTTACCCACACGGCGCGATGGAACAGGGCCTCGCGTCTTCGGATGTTACTATTCAAGCGGGTTGCAGATGTGCCCTGTCGATATCAAGCTGAAGAGACAGCATCCGTACACCGTGACGCTTTATATGGCGGATTGCAAGCCGGGTCCGGGCGGACGGGACCAGAACATCGACGCGTTTGATCTGGAGACGCTTAACCGGATCGCGCCGACTGTCCGTGTCAACAATATGGAGGGCGGGGTATACGCCACTTTCACCTATAACCGGTCGATCCGGTTCAGATGCAACAACATCCGGGGCGACAACGCGGTCATCAACGCCGTCTTTTTCGAGCCGGCCCCACAGGTACTCAGCGTAACGCTTTCGGATTCGCGATAGGGAGAGATCTCCTTTCAGGGGAGATCATCTTTCAAAAGATCGACTGGCCTTGCAATATGCCGGTCATTTCGCATAAAATACTCGGCGTGATGCGATTCGGTGAAGGATATGGGAATGAGGTTTTAGGGATAGCCGGATGTTCGAGAGAGAATGACGAGAGAAGAATGTGAATGTTAGCCGTCAACTCAACGCTCAACCCTCAACGCTCAACGGTTGAAGGAATGGGATGGTGTCTTGGCGGTTCTTCGTGTTAAGAACTCAGAAAGGTCTTGGTATGCGTGGTGTTTCATTTTTCAATGGTCGGACTGCGGTTTCGCGTACGGATGACCGTCTCGTTTCCGTTAAACGGTTTTGGGGCGTTCTTCTCTCCGTTTCGCTTCCAACATCCCTCTTTGCGGCGCTGACGGTTGAGACGCCCCGCTGCGAATTCATGCGGGATCCGGTCGGCATCGAAACCCTCCGTCCCCGTTTCTCCTGGACATTGAGGGAATCCGACCCCGCCATCCGGGGCCAACGCCAGACCGCCGTCGAGATCCGGGTCGCGGCCGATCCGGCCGCGCTTGCGAACGGAACCGGACTCTTGTGGGGGACCAAGGTCGAACAGGCGGATCCGCATCTTCTCTACGACGGCAAACCGCTGGAGGCGGGCAAACCCACCTTCTGGAGTGTCCGCGTCTGGGACAAGGCGAACCAGCCCACACCGTGGAGCGCCCCCGCCCGTTTCGTGGCCGCGCTCCAGAAACCGGCCGATTGGGAGGACGCCCGGTGGATCGGCGAGGCGGACGAGGCCGCCTCCCGTTTTGACGACTTCACCCTCACCCTTCGGTTCATCCTGGAGAAGGAGGCGTTCGGTGTCCTCTTCCGTTCCGACGCCAATTCGAACGGTTACATGTGGCAGATCAACACCGTTCTGGAGGGCGGCCCCTATCTCCGTCCCCACATCCAGCGGAACGGTGGTTGGACCCAGTCCCAGATCCCTTTGGCGAAGTTCTTCAAAGAACCGCTCGACTTCTCGAAGCCGCACACCCTGACGATTGAGGCGAAAGGGAAGCGGCTCCAGACCAGCCTCGATGGGGTGCTGATCGATGACCGCGAGGATGACGCATTTGCGGCGGGCCGGATCGGGTTGAGGACCGCGGTCCGCGAGCGGGCGCTTATTGAGCACCTCACCCTCACCGACGCCAAGGGTACGCGGGTTTATGACCTTGGTTTCGACCGGACGGACAACCTGCCTTTCCGTGCCCCACGTATCGAGAAGGGCCGTCTCGTTCTCGACAACCGGACCGATTATCTTGGCAACGCCCTTACGAAGACGTGTCCCCGTTTCCGTAAAACCTTCACCCTTCCTGACAAACCCATTCGTTACGCCTTCGCGTCGGTCAGCGGTCTCGGTTTCTACGAGCTGTATCTCAACGGGAAGAAGGTTGGCGACCATGTCACCGCACCCGCCAACACCGACTACCGCCACCGCATCTTCTTCGACACGCTCGATGTCACAGAGTCGCTCAAGCCCGGCGCCGCCAACACGGCGGGCATCTGGCTTGGAGCCGGTTATGCGGACGACTACTCCGTTTGGGGATGGAAATGGGAGCAGATCAAACGCGCGATCCTGCACCTGAAGGTGACCTTCGAGGATGGAACCGCCCAGACGCTGGTCACCGACGGCACATGGCGGATGACGCACCACTCCCCGCTCTCCTACGCCAGCCTCTACAACGGAGAATCCTACAACGCGGGACAGGAGGATCCCGCCTGGTGTCTGCCTAGTTATCCCCCCGAAATGCCGGGATGGACCTCCGCCCCGGTTCTCCCGGCGTTGGACATTCCGCTGGTTCCCGCCATCGCCCCGCCCGTGCGGGTCGTTGAGACCTGTTCCCCCGTGACTGTCACCGAACCCCGTCCCGGCATCTTCGTCGCCGATTTCGGACAGAACCGTGCGGGCTGGGTCCGCATCCGCGCCAAGGGGCCACGCGGAACGACGATCGTCCTCCGCCACAGTGAGTTGCTTGGTCCCGACGGCATGATTGATCCTTGGACCAACCGTGGAGCAAAGGCCCGGGATACCTTTATCCTTGCGGGAACCGGCGATTGGGAAACGTATGAACCCCGTTTCACATATCACGGATTCCAATTCGTTGAGATCACCGGTTATCCCGGCCGTCCCTCGCCCGCCGACATCACCGGCTGTGCGGTCCACGCCGATGTCGAACCGGCCGGAACCTTTCACTGTTCAGATCCACGGCTCAACAAACTTGACCTCTGCGCCCACTGGTCGATGCTCAGCAACCTTCAGTCCATTCCGACCGACTGCCCCATGCGGGACGAGCGGACCCCTTGCCAGATGGATTCCCAGGCGTATGAGGACACCGCCATCGCGCACTTCTGGATGCCACGCTACTATGCCAAATGGCTCGGCGACATCACGGGCGGGCGCGGCAATCCCGATTGGAACGGCGATGCCGTCACCCTTCCCGCGCTGCATTACCTCCATTACGGCGATCCCCGTATTCTGGAGGAACACTTCGCCAACATGGCCGCCGTGACCGATGATGTCGCCCGGCGCTATCCCGACCTGATCGCCAAAGACGGTTTCGGCGACTGGTGCGCTCCGAATGACGGCAGCTGGGAAGGTTTCCACAACCAGGTGCCGATCGTCAATACCGCGATCTTCGGCCAGATGGCACATGTCACCGCCGACGCCGCCCGGATTTTAGGTAAAGCGCAAGAGACCGAGACCTATGACCGTCTTGCCGCGCGTATCGAGGATGCTTTTATCCGTGCCTTCCACAAGGCCGACACCCACACCTTCGGAAACGGGGGTCAGACCGCCTTCGTCATGCCGCTCGCCCTTCTCCGGCTCCCCGATGCGATTCGGAAGCCCGCCGCCGAGCAACTCGCCAAGACCATCCGCTTGAAGGACCGTTCCCGCGTTGGTACCGGCATTTACGGCACGCGCTATCTTGCCGATATCCTCTGCGGCTTCGGCGAAGCTGATCTCGCCGTCACCCTCATGACCCAGCCCCAGTATCCCGGTTTCGGTTACATGTTCGCCAACGGCGCGACAACGCTCTGGGAACAGTGGACCTTCCGGGGCGGCATGAACTCGCACAACCACGCCATGTTCGCCGGCGGCGCCTACTGGCTTTACGCCTGTCTCGGCGGCATCGCGCCCGCCCAGCCCGGCTACGCCCAAATCCTCATCCGGCCGGTTTTTCCCCAGACGATCAGCCATGTCCAGGTGAGTCGGGAGACGGTTCGGGGTACCTGCCAATGCGTCTGGCGGCGCGACCCCAAAACGAAGCCGAAGCGTTTTCAGATGACCGTCACGGTTCCCGTCACCGCCGAGGCGCGGCTGGTTCTTCCCGTTGTCGCCGCCGCCGCTGTTGAGGAGGAAGGGGAACGTGTCACGCCCTTCGCCAAGGCCAACGGCGTGACACCGCTTCCGCCCGAGTCTGGGCACGTCACCTTCCGGCTTCTCTCCGGGACCTACCGCCTCTCGTGGCTGGAACCCTGAGTTAAGGTTAAAAGATTAAACGGTTAAAGGGTTAAATAATAGGGGAACGGGGAATGGAGAATGGGGAAGGGTGAGCAGAAGTCTGATGTCCGATGCCATCCGCACGTCTCGTGCCCTTTTGACCCTTCCGTTCGAATGGGGTTTGTGGTAAACTGACAATCCTTTTTCACAGTGGGAGAATGAGTATGAAGCGGATTGGCGTGTTGGGTTCGTTTTGGGGCATGGTCGCATTGTGGTGTCTGGGAGCGGTGCCGGAGGAGACCTTCCGGTATCCTCCGAAGGAGAGCCATCCTGAGACATGGTTCCATTTTATCGGGGGAAATGTCGCGGCCAAAGGCGTAACGGCGGATCTTGAGGCGATCGCGGGTGCGGGAATCTCCGGGGTTCAGCTGTTCCACGGTCAGTTCGGCGGACCTTGGCCCGGTGTCACTCCGCAGGTGGCCTGTTTGAGTGAAACGTGGGACGGGATGGTCGGTCATGTCGCCAATGAATGTAAGCGGCTGGGGCTCCGGTTCACGATGCAGAACTGCCCGGGGTGGGCGATGTCCGGCGGCCCGTGGATTACCCCCGAGCACGCGATGCGCCATCTGGTCTGGAGCCGCACCGATGTCGAGGGCGGAAAGGCCGTCCGGATACGGCTGCCCCAGCCGGGTGGGAAGGAGGATTGGCGGGATTACCGCGACATTACGGTGCTGGCTATCCCCACGCCCGATGGCGATTGGTTCCACTCGCTGACACCCATATCGGTAACGGCGGACCAGCCGGGGGATTGGGCCGCTTGGATTAAGGGGAAGGCGGTTTCGCTTCCCAGTTACGCGACCACCACGCTCACAATCACCTTCGCCGAGCCGGTGACGATCCGGACGGTGGAGTTTCCCTCGATCAACGGGATGGATCACGGCTGGTGCTATCAGCCCGACACCACGATCCGTTTCGCGACGGGCGGCAATGTGCTGCTGGAGCGGACGTTGCCCGCCGCCAACTGGCAGGATGACCGTCCCGTGACGATGGCCTGCCCTGAGACGACCGCAAAGCAGTTCACCCTCTCGATCACCAGCAAACACGCCTTCAAGCTGAACCGGATACATTTCTTCAGTTCCGCGCGGAAGGATGACTGGGAAGCTGAAGCGGCTTGGACACTGCGTCGGCTGATGCACAATCCTCCGACGAAACAGAGCCCGTCCGCATGGGTCTCCTCCGTCTTAATCAAGAATGTCGCCGACTGTATGCAGGGGGATGGCGGGTTCGTGTGGGATGCGCCCGAGGGCAAGTGGTCGATCATCCGCGTCGGGCATGTGAACACCGGCGCGAAGAATGGGCCCGCCCCGAAGGAGGGAACGGGGTTCGAGTGCGACAAGCTCTCGACTGACGGAGCGGACATCCAGTTCGACAACTACATCGGGCGGCTTTCGAAGTCGGGTGGCGCGGTTCATGGCAAGTTGGACAACATGCTGATGGACAGCTGGGAGTGCAAGCGCCAGACCTGGACGCCGGGTTTGGACAAGGTCTTCGCCGAACGCAAGGGGTATGACCTCTTCACCTGGCTTCCGGCGGTTTTCGGATATGTGGTGGACGATCCGGAGGAGACCTCCCGGTTCCTCAACGATTGGCGTGGGCTGCTGGGGGATCTGGTCGCCGAGAATTTCTACGGCCGGATGGCGAAACGGTGCCATGAGAACGGGATGACCATCTCCTTCGAAACTGCGTTCGGCGATGTGCTGCCGGGCGACATCATGAAATACTACAAATACGCCGATTTGCCGATGTGCGAATTCTGGCAACCGCGTCAGGACAATTATGTCGGTTCCTTCAATTTCAAGCCGATCAAGCCGACCGTTTCCGCCGCCCGCCTCTATGGGAAGAAAGGGGTCGGTGCCGAGGCCTTCACCTCCTTCAGCCTGACGTGGGATGAGAAACTGAGAGATTTGAAACATGTCGCGAATCTCCATCTGGCGGGTGGCGTCACGCACTTGATTTTCCACACCTACACGCACAATCCGCGCACCGATTGGCTGCCGCCCGGAACCTCCTTCGGCTCGGGGATCGGGACGCCGTTCCTGCGCGGCCAGACCTGGTGGCCATTCATGCCTGCCTTCACCGCCTACCTCTCCCGTTGCCAGGTGATGCTGGAGACGGGTGTCCCGGTTTCGGATGTGCTGTGGTATCTCGGCGACGAGTGGGACCACAAGCCAGATGAGGATGCGCCCTTTCCCGATGGCTACAAATATGACTACTGTAACCCCGACGCCTTCCTCACGCGGGTTAGCGTGAACCGCCAGGGCCTCTGGCAGACACCGGACGGCATCACGTACCGCGTTCTGTGGTTGCCGGCTTATCGGCGGATGCTGCCGGAGACGTTGGAACATCTCTTGGCGCAACTCCAGAAGGGCGGTGTGGCGGTCATGCCCGCGCTTCCCGAATGCCTCGCGACCCGCAGTGGCGGGGATAAGGCGCTCTTCCGTTTCCTTCGGGCGCGGGAGGTGTTGAAGAAGGGTGAGCCGTATGAGGGCTTGAAGGATGTCTTCCGTATTGGCGAAGGACGGCTGTATCTGGGGCGTCCGTTGCAGTCGGTACTCCATTCGGAGAGTGTCGCCGCCGATCTGGTCGGTTCGGAGCTCCTGTGGAACCACCGCAAGTCCGACACGGATGAGTGGTATTTCGTCGCTCCCGCCCGGGAGAGGGTGGGTTTCTGCGGGACGGCCGGCTTCCGCGCGCGGGGCGCGGTCGAGATTTGGCATCCCGATACGGGCCGTTCCGAGCCCGCGTCGGTCGTCTCGTATGCAAACGACTATACGTGGGTCTCTCTTTCGCTGGCGCCGCATGAGGGGTGTTTCGTCGTTTTCCGCAAACCGGAACAGGCGCGGCCCGATGCGATTGTCCGGGTGTCGCGTGAGGATGTGACGCTGATGGAGGCGTCGTCCCGGTTCATGCGGCATCCGCCGACCTATGGGACAAAGGTGGTCGAGGCGCGGTATGGCGATCTGACGCAAGACGGGAAATGGAGCGATGTTTCCAAACAGCTTCAGGATGCGCTGGACCGGGGCATGGCCGAGGTGCGGATCTCAAACGCATGGGCGGGTGGAGATCCCGCTTACCGGACTGTGAAGACCTTCTCCGCCAAGATTCGTCTGCCGGATGGTGAGGAGGTCGTTCTCTCCGCGAAGGAGGGAGGGGCGGTCAGTCTGCCCGCGCGTTCGTCCAGCGATGCCGCGTTGCCGTGCGAGCCGGTCAGAGGGCAGATCGCGGTTTGGACGAACGGCACGTACACGATCACCCGTGCGGACGGGAAGATGACCGATCATGTTGTGGAGAAGGCGACCCGGCTCCACCTTCGAGGGACATGGAATGTCCGTTATCCTGAGGGGTGGGGGATGCTGCCTTACACGCGGATGCAGACGTTGGTTCCGTGGAAGGATGTGAACGGGACGCTCGAGGGCCGCGCCTTCTCCGGTACGGTGGAATACTCGATCGATTTCATCGTGAACCAGCTGGATCCCGATTCGCTGGTGATGCTGGATCTTGGACGAGTCGAGTCGCTGGCGCGGGTAGAGGTGAACGGTCAGGCCTTCCCCGATCTTTGGTCCTATCCCTATCGGGTGGAGGTCACGCGGGCGGTCAAACCGGGCGTCAACCACCTGAAACTGCAGGTGACCGACACATGGTTCAACCGACTGGTGTTTGATGCGGGGCGGCCGGAGAACGAGCGTCGCACATGGACGATCAATGGTCCTTCCAAAGACGCGGCGTTGCGTGAGTCGGGATGTCTGGGTCCCGTTTACGTCTATCATGGTCGGCTGATCCGATAGGGGTATGCGCGATGAAACGACTTCTTCCACTGTTGGCTTTTATCAGTTTGGGCATTCGGGCCAGTGCGATTGAGCCGTGCCGGGTGGAGGTGGTCGAGCGCGGCAGCGGGTGGCCCGTTCCGCTGGTCGAGTTGCGGACGACGCATGAAGTGCGTTTCGTGACCGATAATGCGGGGATCATCGCACTGGACGCTCCCGAACTCATGGGACGGGAGGTCTGGTTCGATATTCACGGCCACGGCTATGGGGTGAAGAAGGACGGTTTCGGTTACACAGGCGTGCGGCTGACGCCGGAACCCGGCAAACGGATCCGGGTGGAGGTGGAGCGCACGATCATCGCCAAGCGGTTGGGCCGGCTGACAGGCGGGGGACTCTTTGCCGAGAGCCAGAAGTGCGGGGAACGGCTGGAGTGGCGCGAAAGCGGCGAGTTCGGCTGCGACACGGTTCAGACCGCCGTCTACCGCGGCAAGGTCTATTGGGTTTGGGGTGACACGGACATGCCGCACTATCCGCTGGGCATCTTTCAGGCGTTGGGCGCCACCTCGCCGTTGCCGCCCTTCGAACGGCTGGAGCCGCCCATCGAGCCGCCCTATACCCATTTTCGAAATGCGGAGGGACGGATGCGGCCCGTTGCGCGGATGTACAAGGAGAGCGGTCCGGTTTGGCTCTTCGGAACCATTGCGCTCCCTGATGAAACGGGTCACGAACACCTCTGCGCCTCATATTCGAAGATTAAGCCGCAGTTGACTCCGGTCATACTCGGCCAGTGCGTCTGGAATGACAAAACGGAGCGTTTTGACATGCTTCAGGAGATCTGGCACCGTACCAGCGATCAGGAGCGTCCGCCCCGCTATCCCGACGGGCATCCCGTAGTATGGACGGATGACGGCGGGAAGCGGTGGCTGCTCTTCGGCGATCCCTTCCCCCGGCTAAAGTGTCCCGCGACCTTCGAGGGGTGGAAAAACCGGGAGACATGGGAAGAGTTGACACCGCAGCGGAATGTCCTCTCGGCCGACGGATCCCGGCGGGTGACGCCCCATACCGGCGCGATTGTCTGGAGCGGTTTCCGGAAACGGTGGGTGACCGTCTTCATGGAGAAGGGGGGAACCCCGTCCCGCTTGGGCGAACTCTGGTATGCCGAGGCCGAGACCCCCTTTGGACCGTGGGAACGCGCCGTCAAGATCCTTTCCCACGACAACTACACCTTCTATAATCCGCTTATCCATGCGGAGGGCTGGGATCCCGATTCGCCGGTTTTGCTTTTTGAAGGGACCTACACGAAAAGTTTCGCCGACCGTCCCCAGCCCACTCCGCGTTACGATTATACGCAAATTCTCTACCGCCTGGATCTGGATGACCCGCGTTTGCGCGGAACGGAAAAGTAGGGAATGGAGGTGACGGGTGAAATGTCACGCGTCACCTTCACGCCTTTCCCCGTTCTCCAATTGTCGCGAATCCGCGTTGACAGGTGCGAATCCGCTAGGATACAATTCTTTTGTAATCCCTTTCCAGTGAGGTTTACGCCTTCCCCACCTGTGTGGGGCGGGAGACAATGTTTGGGAGGATCGGATTGATGAAGACGAAGGACGATTACAACGCTTTTCTTGCCCAAATCCGTCAAGTGACGGGTATTGCTGCGATGGCTCCGGACGAGATGGGGCTTGTGTCGGTCAATGTGGATGAGAGGTATAATCTCAATCTTCAGTTTGTGGAGGCAACGGGCAGGGTGTTGTGTTTTGTGGAGGTCATGCAGCTCCCGAACGAGGTGCCGGGTGCCGTTTATAGGGATCTCCTTGCGGGCGGGCTTTTCGGAAAAGAGACGGCGGGCGGTTACTTCACGCTCGAACCGAGGACCGGCACCGTGGTGTACAACTACTTTTTCGATCTGGATGACGCGGCGAAGGATATTGACGATTTCGTTGCCACGCTGGAGAAAATTCTGCAACTTTGCGATATCTGGTTGGAACGGATTAAGGAAGGCCTTGTGGAACCGGTGGAGGAGGCCCAGCCCGCTATTGGCAGGCACTTCATGGCGGTGTGAATGCCGCATGGGTCGGATATTCGATTGTAACCTTTGTGTGTCCGGCGTGTAGTCCCTGTAAAGAAAGGTGAATGTGTCATGCCACTAACGGTTTCTGATTTCCAGGCGATCGCAAATTCGACCTTTTTCGGTTCACGGGATATCGCCATCGGAAAAGACGAAAATGCGAAACTCGGTAACTTTGTCTTTTCTGCGGGAAAGGACAAGAACGATGCAGTGATGGCGGCTTTCAAAGCCGCGCTTGAGAGCGAATACGGCGCGCTCGGTATACATGCCTTCGACACGATTGTCGGCCAGCGTAACCAGCTTCACAAGTCGCTCCGGGCCTGCGATGTGAAGGCGACCCTTTCCAATCTCTCCGCCATCAAAGAGAACCGTTTCATCGGTGAGATCAACCGTCAGCTCGATTCCGATCCAAAGATGCTCGAACTTTCCCAGGAGATGCGAATGGCTGTGCGCCAGGCGATTTTCGAGTCCCCCTTTGCCGATACGGATCTCACCGCTTGTTCGACGCAGGCTGATATCGACCGCGCCGCCGCCGACCGGATTTCCGCCGCGATTACGCAGACGCGTGATCTGGCCCAAAACAACCTCTTCGGCGGTCTCGAAATCGATACGGCTGTGCGTGATATCGCCGGCGGTAAGGCCGATGCTCCCGCCGCGAAGAGAAACGTGCCGACCGGCTTGAGAAATCTCACGACGCTTTTCGGTAAAGGTAAAACGTCCGTTGAGGACCAAATAAAGAAGGGGACGTTGGGCGTGGGAATGGCCGTCAACCGTTCAGCATCGAATCCAGTCCTTCTCCAGAAGCTCAAGACAAACGGCGTGGAGCCGGGTTTCATCTACACGAACGACTGGTCGCTCGAAGATTCGAAGGGATTCCTTGCCGATATTGATTCCGATGAAAGCATGCGTGCGCTCGACGAACTGAAGAGGAACAACCCCGCGTTTAAGACGCAATGTGAAGGCAAGTCCATCTGCGAACAGATCATGCTCGCCGGACGCGCCCATCCCGCCGGTATGGCCGCCGTCAGCGAGTACATGATCGAAAAGGGCATGGCGGACCCTTCAAGCGACATCTACAACGCATTTTGCGAAAAGTTCCCCCAAGTGCCGCCTGAAGACTGGCCCATGATCGATATGGCGGTGATTAAGAAGACGCTCTTCGTCCAAATCAGGGATGCGGTGATGAACGTGAAACCGAAACTGGCGAATGGGGCGGATAACCCTGAATATGCCAAGTCACCCATCTTCCGGCATTTTAATGAGCGCCATATCGTGAAGCTCGACTACAACGAGAACGACCGCATTGAAAAACTGCCGGCCGCCCATGCCGGCGAGTTCCAGCGCCCGGAGCGGATTCTCACAACCCGTAAACCGATTCTTGGCCAGATCTACCGCCTCCAGACGGCGGCCAGCGCGGACGACATCTCGGCAGGGGCGGTCACGGAGGCGCTCGCCAATGACCTGACCCGCCTCGCCGGTGTTCCATCGCAGGAACTGCAGATTGTGCGTGGTGAATACTCTGATGGACATCCCAAACTCATGCTGGAGGCGAAGTTCGCCGACGGCTATAAAGACATGGAGGCGGGCTTCATCCAGGACGGCCGCATCGTTCCGCCGCCCGGCAAGGATGGCAAACCGCAGCAGCTGGAGAGCCTCGGCAAGTATAAGGCGTTCTTCCTCCTGACCGCCGACCGCGACGCCGTGGGCAAGCGCGGACAGAACAAGGGCTTTGCCCACGGAGAGTTCTTCGCCATCGACCCCGGTCACTCGCTGGAGGGTAACGGTAAGTATCTGGAGATCGCGGATGACTTCTCATTCAAAGACACTTACGGCAAGAGCACGAAGCCGCGTTTCAAAAACTTCTCCGTTTTTGATGATGACACCCGTTTCGCAAAGTTTCAAGGCCTCCTCAATCTGCGTGAAGTTGCTCAGTCGGGTGCGTTCGACAAGCTTTTCGCCGATTACCGCGCCGCCTTCGATCCAAACGAGAAGGGGATCTCCGATGCCGAAAAGGCACTGCGCACGAAGGTTTTAGCCGACATCGGAAAGAAGGAAGCCGAGTTTAAGACCCAACTCTCCAGGCTCATGAAGATCGGCGGGATGCAGTTGGAACTGTATGACCGTCTTGCCGCCGACGGCCCCGCGATGCAGGAGGGCGCCATCAACACCCTCTCGCACCTTGAAATGCTCACATCGCCCACCACCTGGGTGAGCAAGCATGGCAAAGTCGCCCTTACGCACCTCGAGGTCAAGCCCGAAACGCGCATCCCGTGGCGCGCGGGGGTGGAAGAGAACAACATCGTCTACCACTGCGACAAGCCGCTTTCCGCGAAAACCCGTTCGCTGATCGAGACGCTCGCCCGCACCGCCGGCGCGACGCTCGAGACAGATGCCGCAGGCATCACGCGCCTGACCGTCCCAAAAAACGATACAGAGCGCTTCTTCGCCATCTTTTCCGAGGAGAATGTGCAGAAGCTCACGCATCCGGAGGAGTATGTGGCGCGTTTGTCGGGTGGAGACGCACTCAAGGTCGCGAAAGATTACACGCCCGCGCCCTTTGTCAAGGCGCCGGATCCGCCCACACCGCTTACGGCGGACCAGCTTCCCGATTCTCTCGATGTTGAGGTGGACGGCGTCATCGTCCAGTACCCGAAGATCCACTACGAACAACTGGCCCTCACGGTTTCGCCGTCTTCGTCGATTCCCCGACCGCAGAACGTGGAACAGCTCAAGGCGTTTCTTGAGGCCCGCGTCCGGCGCGGGCTCGACATCCTCAACGCCGTACGCGACGGGGACATTAACCGGTTCGAGCCGTCGCGTGACAATATGATCGCCCTCACCCACGCGCTCCACCACCTCGCGCTGAGACAGGGGCAGTACATGTACCGCGGCTCGTTCTCAATCGCCGACCCCGAAGGCCGCCTCGCCCGTTGGCTGGACGGTTCGCCCGACCTCTACGCCCGCGCATCTACCCACGCCAAACCTTACCATTCGATGATTGTCGATGGCCACCGCAACGAAGCCCGCGGCTTCGACACCAAGATCGATGGCATGGGTGGCCTCTTGAACGGCATGCGCACCTTCCATTACTTCACGATTCCGGACACCGACCACCTGCAGGATGCCGGCGGCAGTGGGCCAAGACGCCGCCTCTTCCTCAAGTGCGAGACCTTCGGCGTTTTTGTGAACAAGATCTCATCCGCAAACGCCAAGGCATCTCTGGGGGATGACATAAAACCTCGCGGCTACATCTTCGGTGACATCTTCGAGTCCATCGCGCACGGCATGTCGCTCATCAACTCCTACACCACGCCAAAGGAACAGCCGGGCATCCACAAGGAGAACCTTCTCGACAGGCAGAAGGCCATCATCGACACGGCTGAGAGCAAACTCGTCGACGCGGGGCTGCGCGACATCTCCGAACGCCTGCTCGCCGGTGATGTCCGTGGCGGTGCCGGCGTCCGGAAGCTCTTCGAGAACCTCGGTGAAATCTACGATAACCACATGCCTGAAGACGAAGGGCAGCGCACCCAGGTTGCGAAGATCCTTGACGACCTCTTGGAGGACCTTGCCGAAACGATGTCGCAAGTCTCCGGTCCTGAGTCGCAACGTCTCGGCAATGAAATCATGATCGACTGAACGTGACCCGGTAACTTTTCTTTCGTTTCCGTGTCAATCGGATGGAGGCGGTCATTGACTTGGTTAAGGGGTACGGATAGGACAGACAGCCTTCAACGATTGGCCAGTATGGCAGAACGGCTCATATCGCCCGTCGCGGTTCAGTCGGGAGATGTGGGTTTTGCGCTCGCCACGCTTCCGGTTTGTCTCTCCGAACATGAGGATTCTGTGGCCGGCCATGGGGTGGAGAAACTCCGCGGAGTGTAGCCGTTCGGGGCGAGCGGTTTCATGAGCATGTGAGGCCACCGGGCGGGTGTCCGGGGCGTGACGGGTACGAGATTGATTCAGCCGGCGGAAGGCCGCCAGACGAACATGAAAGGGCGATGACATGGACCTGAAAGAGATCGTAGACGGGTTGACCGAGCGATATGCTGTTGGCGAACTTGTCGTTGAGGACGGCGAGGTGGCGCTTGAAATAGACGGAATGCCGGTCCTGCTTGCCGAAGGAGATGGGACGGCGATCCTGATGACCGGTCTTGTTGGCGATGCGCCGTCTGAAGGAGGCGAGGTGTTCGCCAATCTCCTACTGGAGGGCACGATGAGCCTTATGGATACGAAAGCGTGCGCCCTGGCGCGGAATCCGGAGACCGGTGCGTATGCGTTGGTCGCACGGATTCCGCAGGCGGAGCTGACTTTCGATGCCTTTTCCGAAGAGCTGGCCAGTTTCGTGAACACGCTCGAACAGTGGCGTGGGGTCCTTGAGGACTTCCGCCCCATTGCCGCTGAAGCAAAGGCCTTCGCCGAGGCGCAACCGGATGCGAAGGAGTTTGAACGGGGCGGTTTCATGCAGGTGTAATCTTTGACGGCAGGGGACTCTTCAGACGATTCATCAACGGGACAGTGACACATTCATTAGGGTAAGGAGACGGAAATGGGTATCGAGATTCAGGCGCGGTCACAGTATGACCAGTTTACAGATTTCGCTCTTGATGCCGCGGCGGCCAAGAAAGACAAGGCGGTTGTCGGCAGTACGCATCACGGTATGACCATTGTGCCGAAGAAAACGTGGGACTTCGTCGGCCACATCTCCCGGAGTGCGGCTGCCAAAAAAGAGAACAATGACGTTCGTGAAATCTTCAAGAATTCCATTATGGGCATGTTTGGCGTCAAGACGACGGGGCAACTCCCTCCATCGGTCCAGACGGCGATGAAGCTTGAGGATTACGATAAGGGCAAGCCGCTCACCGCGCGGCGCATTCTCGCCGTGAAGGAGGCCGTGGACGCGTTCTTCGTGGATAAGGCGAAGAGTGTCGAGAAGGCGGCTCAAGATCAGGGGGTGCGGCTGGATGACAATACGAGGAAGCTGATCAATGAGGCGGTGAGGATGTGTTATGACGATCAGGATGTCCTTGATGTCGTGACGATGAACATCAAAGGTGTCCTCTTCAAGGATGGAGGCACGGGAGCGGCGCGGGATGTGGATGGAATCCGTGCGAAGGTAGTCGCCATCGCCGCCAATGTCGATGAGTTGCGCGAGGCCACCAAGGGGGATGACCGGGTGTTTGCGGCGGCAAAGGAATTCTTGGGGACGTTGGAGGGCACGATCATCGATCCGCTTTTGATCACGTGCCTGGTGGGGACGGTCCAGAAGATGGATCTGGAAGTCCTCAAGCGTCTCACGCCAGACGCCTCGGCGAAGGATATTCAAGACGCCGCCCTCCAGTTTCCCGAGCTTGTTGAAGAGGCGATGGATCTTTCCGGGGCTACTAACTTTAGAGACGATGTGCAGGAACAGCGGGATAACAAGGCTCTTTGCCGCGCGTTTCTCACCTGTCTGATTTTCGCCAAAGGACTCGGCGACGGAGTCTCCTCACTCCATGAGTTGCAGCGTACGCTGGAAGGGGAGACCGCCCAGAAACTGAAGGCCTTCTACCGTGACGGTGCGGCCACCCTGAGGGATGATGATGCCCACCCCGCCCTGGGTTTTATAACAGAAGGGATTCCGGATTGCCCCGTCCAGGGCCGTTTCAATTCGCGCGAACTCAGCAAGGGGGAGCGGCAGTGCATGGCGGAACTGATGGATGACAATCTGCGGATGTTGGATGAATTTAAGTTGGTGCTGGATGATGTTTGCGGTAGGCAGAACAGGCCCATCGTGGCGACCACTGAACGTGTTTACCAGTCCTCGGTCGATCCCGATTGCACACTCATGGGGAGCGTTGCCGATGAGGGGTTCAGGATGATGGCGGCGGATCGGCAGAAATATCTGCGCGGTGCCGTGAAAGGCAATGGAACCAGCGCCGATGCGTTGCGGTTCATCTTTGAGCGGAAACTCAGAGAGCTCAAACCCTACAAGGCAGCTGATGGCATCCGCGAGTGTTGCCAGGATGAGATCAGGGATATGCTCTGCGCGAATATGGCCAAGAAGAGCAAGGAACTGGCGGGCGCCGGGGGTAAGGAGGTGTTCAAGGCCGATCAAACCGGTTTCACCGCGATGTTGCCCCATGGCGTGAAGCTCTCAAGTAAGTTTGTCGAGGCCCGGCGGCAGATTGCGCAGTTCATCATCGGCGGGAAAGTTGAGCATTTCCACCAGCTTTCGCCCAGCGACCGGAAAAAGGTGTATATTGTTATGGCCCTTCTCTCCAAGGGAACGGTCGATGCGGCCTTCAACGGACCTTCGCTCGCGCTCGCCGTGAAACCGAAAAATGGCGGGCTGCCATCTGGCGAGAAACTGCCCGCGTTCGTCTGCACGGGCGATCCGAAAACCGATAAGATGGATATTCAGATCGAATTTGACAAAGGCGATTTGAAACTCACGTTCACGGGTCATCGCGACATACGTGAGCTGGAAACCCGTCCGGGCCTCGAAAAAACGAGTGGCCATCCCATGCCTGAAGGCATGTCCTTGTCGCAGGTCCTCCGTGAAGATGGCGGGCTGGTTCCCGTCGGTGCGGATAAAGGAAGTTCGCTTGATGTCAAGTTTGTCTTCAAGCTCGGGCAAGAGGAATTCAACCGTATTGCCGGCACGGAAGATTTCACGACTGATGCTTCAGCCGTGACCTGCAGCGGCTTCAAGATGTCGCCAACGGTCACCGGTGATATCCCGCGGATCGCTCCCCGCAAGATGGCCCGTCCCTCGGCGCTGCGCTCCGGTACCATCCCTCCGGGACCCGCTGTCCCGAAAACCGCGTCACAGCCTCCGGCTGAAGACCCCAAACCGGCCGTTGCAGCCGCCTCGCCGGACAAGAGCGGCAAGAAAAAGATACGGGATTTCGCCGGGAACGTCTTCCGTAGCGAGGAGGCCAAGGCCGCGAATGACGCCGAACGGGAGGAATTCCTTGAGGAACTCCATGACATATTCGGCCCCGTTATCCCCGATTCGGTCATGGCAGAGATGAAACTTGATGATTACGGTAAGGGTAAGCCCCTCTCCCAGCATCGGATCAAAGCTGTCGAAAAGGCAGCCAATAAATTCTTTGCCAAGTTGGCCGAGGATATGGAAAAGGCTGCCGTTCTGCAGGGGGTGACGGTGGATGATGATGTGCGCGAGCTGATCCATGCGGCGGTCATGACGTGCAAGAACGTTCAGGGAGCGATCGACTTTGTGATGAAAAACGCGCGTGACGTTCTGCTGGATGTGCAGCGGGATCGGTACCGTACCGACGAAGCTATCGTGGCCATGGTCACCGAAGTGCGCGAGGCGCATGAGCTGACGATGGGTGTCCAAGAGGGAATGAACAAAGCGTAAAGGCCAAAAATCGAAGGACGTAAGACATCAGACGGAATGCGCGAGTCCAACTTCGCCGCTTGGACGTCTGATGTCCGAAGTCCCGTGATCGGTTGGTTAAAAGCCCGCCGCTCGCGCCTCGCACGGGAATGTGAATGAGGGTAAGTTTTGTAGG
>DBXN01000130.1:2443-26973 GCA_002309585.1 Verrucomicrobia bacterium UBA1211 | reverse complement strand
CCAGTTGTTTCCATTTGAACGTATAGAAGGGAAAACGATGATCCGTCAAACGGGAATGGTGTCGAGGTGTGTCCGCGCCACGTCTTCACCAAGCTGCCCGACTATACGATGGCGGATTATTATGCCGTCCTGCGGACATTTGATGAGAAGACGTTTCCGACGATTGAGTCATGGATCGTCCGGGGGTGCGCGGTCGGGATTCTCTATCTGCACGGGACTCCGGCGAGGCATAAGGGTAATCATGTGGTCACGCTGTGGGGGATTTGCAAAGACACGCGCTATCCGGCGGATGATCCGCGCCCTTGCGGCAAGGCCGAGGCGGCCTTGCCACATCGCTAACGGTAGGTTTTGCAAATGACTCTGTTGTTTTCAACCCTAACTTCGACGGTGAATTGCGCCCTATCCTTTCGCTTGACTTACCATGAAGTTTCAATGGTATGATATGCGCCATCAAGGAAAGCGCCGAATAGAGGCGGGGTTCAGTTTAGGAACGGGAGGCGGGAAGATGAAACGAGCGGTTTTGGCGTGGGCGGCCGTATGGGCCGGTTTTGCGGTATGGGCGGAGGTGCCGAAGGACGATGCGACCGATAGGGATATCGCTTCGCGCGTCCGGGACATCGACGGCGACGGTGTGATCCGGGTTGCGTGCGTAGGGGATTCGATTACGGCGGGCACGCCTCAGTTCAACTATCCCAAGTACCTCTCTGAATGCCTTGACGCACTCGGTAAGAGGGATGGCCGGAAGTATGCCGTGCGGAACCATGGCAAAGGTGCGGCGGCAGTGCGTCATGTGCGCGAGAAGGTCGACGTGAACGGTGACGGCGTAAACGATGACTATTTCTACTATGACGATCCCAGTTACCGTTCCTCTTTGACATATACGCCCGATGTCGTGATTATTCAAATGGGGACGAACGATTCCCTCTTTGATAATTGGGCGAATTGGGGTAACTACTTTGACAAGGATTATGAGACCTATCTTGTGAAGCCGTTTCGCGATAAAGGATCGTTGATCGTAATATCCACTCCGCCCTACGCGCAGAACGGCTGGCATGACCAGAATGTGAATGGGCCGGTGCACGACCGGGTTGTTTCGTTGGCCCGCAAGCTCGGCTTGCCTGTCGTGGACACAAACCGCCTCCTCTGGGGACAGCCGGAGATTCTTGCCGACGGGTTGCATGGCAACCTCACGGGCTACACTCTCATGGCGCAGAATTTCTATAAGCATATCTTCGGCGGCGACCTCTACACGGTTTCGTTCACCGGTGAGCCTCAGGCCCGCATCACATTACGTGACGAGCGGACAAAGCGCGCCTACAGCCGCGTACTCGACAAGGACGGCAAAGGCACGTTGACATTCCTGCCTGATGCCTATGTTTTCCATCTCGTTGCCGAGAAGCCCGCATTCAAGCGCGAGGTGCGCACGATCGCCGCCTTTCAGACGGGGAGTGAACAAGAGGTGGCCGTTGCGCTCAGGCCCGGTGACTTCAACTACGCGCTGCGCGGCAAGCCGATTCAGTGCGATGCCAAAGTTTACGCCGGGCGGCTTGATTGCGCGACGCTCAATGACGGCAAACGGACAACGGATGGTTACCAACCCGACCGTTGGCATGCCGGCGATTGGTGCGGCATCGCGCTCGATGAGACCGCGCCGATCCATTCCGTGGTGATCTACTGGGAGACGGCCGAATTTGTCTCCACCTATCAGGATGGCGGTTATGATGTTTTCCTGTTGGTGAAGGACGAATGGCGTGATGTTGCGGCGGTCGGCGTCGCGGGGGTCGGGCGCGAAGCGTATTCAGGTGCCGTTGTCGCCGATACCCTCACGTTCAAGGCACCCGTTGAGGTCAGCGGCGTGAAGGTGGTTTTCAAAGAGGGCAGATGTTCGCATCGGTTCGCGCCGAAGGTGTATGAGATCGAACTTCTGTCCGATGCGAAGCCCCCGCGGCGCAACCCGCTTTTCGATGGTTGGTATGCCGATCCGCAGATCCGCCGGTACGGCGACACGTATTGGATCTTCCCGACCTATTCCCACGCTTATTCGGAACAGTTGTTCATCGATGTCTTCTCCTCCAAGGACCTCAAAACGTGGACGAAACATCCCCGTGCGGTCGATGCGAAGGACTTTTCATGGGTACGGGGGTGCATGTGGGCCCCGGACGCCCATGAGAAGGATGGCAAATACTATATCTTTTTCGGCGCGAACGACGCCTATCCGATCGACCGCAGAGGCGGCAACATGACGCCGAGAACGACACCCGGTATCGGCCAGTACGGCGGTATCGGTGTGGCGGTCGCCGACCGTCCGGAAGGCCCGTACAAGGATCTTATCGGTAAGCCGCTTATCGACCAGTTCTGGAACGCGGCGCAGCCGATCGACCAGTACGTGTTCACCTACAAGGGTGATTGGTATATGGTTTACGGCGGTTGGGGACGGTGTAATCTCGTGAAACTCGCGCCGGATTTCAAGTCGCTGGTGCCGTTCGAGGACGGCAGGATCTGGCGGGACATGACACCGAAAAACTATGTCGAAGGGTCGGTCATGTTCGAGCGTAAGGGCAAATGGTATTTCATGTATTCGAGCGGCGCATGGACAACCAGTAGCTATTGCGTGAACTACAGCGTGGGCGACTCCCCCTTCGGCCCCTTTGAATTCAAGGGGCAGGTTCTGGCCTCGCAGCGGCCGATTGCGACGGGCGCGGGCCACCACTCCGTCATCAACGTCCCCGGAACCGATGATTGGTACATCTGTTACCACCGCCGCCCGATTCCGAACAAGTCGGGCCATCACCGCGTGACCTGTCTCGACCGGATGTACTTTGACGCAAACGGTAACATCCGGCCCATTGTCATGACCGAATAACCCGGGGATGGGAAAGGGTTGGCACATGGGGATCCGCTGGATGGGGGTTGCGTTTCTCATTGCGTCGACGGTTTGCGGCGCTGAAACCGTGGCGATCCCGCCGTTTATGAAACGGGAACAGAACGGCGTATGCGCCGTCACCTCGGTGGTGAAAACGGTTTTTCAGAATGGCCGCTGTTCCGATTTCATGCTCAATGTGCCTTGCCCGGAGAGTAGCCTGTACCAGGAGATCGAATGGATCGAGCCGGTTCAGGCGAAATGGCTGAAACCGTATGCGGAATCGGGTGATAAACGATTCTTCTTTACCCGGACCGATTGTTCCGACGCCCCGGAGATTAGGTGCGTGTACAAGGTGCGGTTCTATCGTATCGCGACCGATTTCTCGGCGATTCGAACCCTCTATCCTTACGACACGGCCGCGGTCCGTTACCGGGACAACATCCGGCCAGCGGAAACGGAAGCGGTCTTGAGCAGGTTGCCGTGGCTGCGGGAGAGTGTGTCTCGCCTCCGGTCCGTCAGCGAGGGCAACCCGCTCGCCTACGCACGGCTCGCCTACGCGCATGTGGTTACCAATTTCACATACGGGATACCATCGGGCGAGGGGGAATGGTTGCCGCGGACTGTCACGCAGCGGAAAGGCGATTGCGGGATGCTGTCCGAAGTTTATGTCGCCCTGTTGCGTGGCGGCGGCGTTCCATCACGGCTGATGGCCTGCTTCCGCCCAGTCAAGGGACAGGCGTCGCATTGTTGGGCCGAGTTTTATCTTGAGCGGTACGGTTGGTTCCCGGTCGATGTCACGTTTGATCTCGCCCGGGAACCCTCCTACAACCATTTCGGCCATTATGACGACCATACCGTCGTGATGACGCGGGGTGAGCATTTTAAGGTTCGGAGCGCAGGCGGGAGAGCAGTCGATATGGCGTTCTGCCAGCATCTCTGCTATTGGTACTGGAATGACGCGGGGATGTCTGGAAAACCCGATGTGACATGGTCTTTTGATGCCGGGAAGATTGAGTGATCGACGGCGATGAACGGTTCAGGGTTGAAGCGGAAGGGCTGATCCGCCGTACGGGAAAGGACAGGGGAGTGAGCGGGATGAAGGGAATGTTGATGGTTGCCGCGTTGGCGACGGTGGCGGTCGGCGCTTGGGCGGACGGAATGGTGAGGATCGCCTGCATCGGCGATTCGATCACGTATGGCTTGGGGCTTGCCGACCGTGCAAACGAGTCCTATCCCGCGCTGCTCCAGAAGATGCTCGACGAGAAATCCCCCGGTCAATATCAAGTGCGCAACTTCGGCAACTCCGGACGCGGCATCTACCTCGACTCGATGCGCGGCAACGAAAAACGCGGTTTCCGTCACATGCCCGAACATAAGGCGGCTCTCGAATGGAAACCCGACATCGTCGTCTGCAACCTCGGTATCAACGACTGTGGGGAATACATCAAGGAGTTCACCGGCGGACGAAAACGCGGACAGTTTCTGGACGATTATCGCGCGCTTCTTGAAGATTACCGTTCGGGCAACCCGCGCGTGAAGCTTTACATCTGGACGAAGCTCTCCCCGCTCGCCGAAGGTCAGGCGTTCCACCGCTCACCGGAACCGTTTCTTATGCAGGCGGACCTTGAACGTGTCGTGGAGACTTTGTATGCCGAGGGGATCGACATCACCGGTATTGACATGCAGGAGCCGTTGCGCGAGAAAATGGACGAGATATTCGCCCGTGACAAGATCCATCCGAATCCGGAAGGGACGCGAATCATCGCAGAGACGACCTTCCGGGCGTTGCTGGAAGCGCGAAGGGACGGGACACCCATGTTGATGGCGGCGACGACGCGTCAGGAATCCTGGCTTTGCGCGGGACAGAGTAATATGCAGAAGGGATGGGGCGAGTTCAATGCGACACCCGCCGAGAAGGCACGCGTCAAAGGCGAGATGGAGCGGTTGAAAAAAGTGGATGTCTTTTTCTGGGACTTCAATGACGGCAACTGGATGAAATTGACGCCGGAGAATGCGCTTCGTAAAAGCGCGGTCGGTGTTTCATTCGCGCTTCGGCGCGCCGAAGCGACCGGCAATCTGGTCAACATCCTCTACGTCGCGGCGGGCGGCGCGCCGACGGAGGCCTTTCTTTCCGAGCAGACGATGTGCGCCGTCGGGAATGACGGCAAACCGCTTTATCCGCATCTGGCGGCAATCGCGACAAATCGCCGGCGTCTCGACCGAAACGACGATTTCCCCTGCGCGTGGGTCGCGCGCGAGTATCCGCGCCGCAGGGCGAACAGGGAAGAGGCCCGTTGGTGGCCGGTCTCCGCCATGTATGACGCCGGAATCAAGAAGATACGGCAATCCGGCGATCCCATTCTCGGTGTCCTCTGGTATCAGGGTGAGTCGAACGCGACAACATGTGTCGCGCCGGACCGGCCCACGTCTCGCGATTACCAGCTTGAGACCCTGCGTGCGCTCATCGCCGAGTTTCGTGGCATTCAATCCGCCAATCCTCCAACCATTATCATGATGGGACTCCCGAAAATGAACCGCCCATGGGAGCAATACCGCGAAGTCCAGCGGCAGGTCTGCAAGGAGACGGGCGCGATCTATGTTGATACCTTCGCGGCCGGATTGGGCGATATGAATGATGTCCACCCGCGGGATAAGATACCATTTGCGGAGTGTGCCGCGAAGGCGGCGGCGGGGGCTCTGTCAGGCGCGGTTCCGGCCGCAGCAAACTGAAACCGATGAGGGCATGACGCTACAATCGGAGGAGAAACGGAATGAAAAGTGGGATGGTGACATGTCTTGCGGGTTTGACGGCCGTTTGGGCGTTGGGTGACCAAGCCGCACCGGCGGACGAGTTGGCGCGGAGCCGCCAGGAGGCGCTTGCGGAGGTTCCGATGGCTCCGGAGGGGTATCGCCGGCCGAAGGATTGGAAACCGGTCCTCTATCCGAAAACTTTGCGTCAGATTGCGGAAGACCACTCGGCGGAGACGATGGCGCGCGCGGAAAAGCAGATGGCGAAAGTGGATGCCGTGAACGCCGCCGGAAAATACAAGGCGACGGGCGCGTCGATGGATGCCCATCCCTGCCCGGAATGGTTTGTGGACGCGAAACTCGGTATCTTCATCGACTGGGGTCTCTGGTCGCTCGCCTCATGGTGCCCGTATGTCCAAGGGGCCCGGCTCTATCCGGACTGGTATGAACTTCGCTGCGGGATAGACTACCCGAAAGGGAGCCCGTTCTACGGTATGAAGGCGTATCATGAGAAGAACTGGGGTGAGGACTTCAAGCGCGATCATTTCATCGACCTTTTCCGGGGTAAGAAGTTTGACGCGCCCGAACTCGTGAAGCTTTTCGATGCCTGCGGCGCGAAATATGTGGTGCCGTTTCTCAAACACCATTCGGGTTTCTGCCTGTGGGATTGCTCGTACACGTTCCGCGACTCGGTGGATCAGGGCGCGCACCGTGACTTCGCTCGGGAGGTGTCGGAAGCCTGCCGGGCGAAGGGATTGAAGTTTGGCGCCTACGTTTCGCAGGCCGGAGAATGGGAGTATCCCATCCTTCAGGACGATGGTTCCATCCGAATCTGGCGGGAGGCGAGCCAGATGGTGGATTACACGCCGGATATGGAGTGGAAGGCGTCTGGCAAGATCGCCGTGAAGGATTTCGTGCGCGATTACATCGTGCCCCAGACAACCGAGTTCATCGACCGATATGACCCCGACATCCTCTGGTATGACTATGATTGGGCGACTTTCGCCCACGAAAACGGCAGTTATATCATCACGGCCTACCTCTACAATCGCGCCGAGGGACGCAAGGAGGTGGCCTGCAACGACCGTTACGGCAAGGCAAGGCCGGAAGAGATCAAGGGTCGCTTCACCAAGCGGCCCCGGGAATGGCTGCGGACCGTCCGCGGCGACTTTTTCACGGATGAGTGGGGCGATACGGAGGAGTGCCTCGATCCGGCGAAGTGGCATCCGTGGGAGTCTTGTTCCGGTATCTCGAAGGCCTATGGCAACCACTGGCAGGAGACGGCCGAGATGGTGATGTCCGAACGCGCGTTCGTGATTCACTTCGCCGATATCGTGGCGCGTGGCGGTAACCTGCTTCTACTCGTGAACCTTGATCCGCAGGGCGAGATCCCCACCGTCCAGCGGGAACGGCTGCTCCAGATCGGCAAGTGGCTCAAGCGGTACGGCGAGGCCATTTACGCCACGCGGATTCTCGCACCGTACATGACGGATGCGGTGGACTATACCCGGTCCAAGGACGGGAAGCGGGCCTATGCGATCGTGAAGATGCCTGCGGAGACGGTGACGCTTGCGTGTGCCATTCCCGACGGGGCAGAGGTCACGGTCATCGGCGAGCGTACGCCGCTCAAGACGGAAAAGACTACGGATGGGTTGAAGGTCTTCCTTCCACCCGCCTATGTCTCTGCCGACGTGCCGTTCGCCCTGAAGATAGCCGCGCCCCAATCCACTCCGTAAGATTCTGTGCTGTGTCCAAAACCGTTGACTTGCTTTCCGTCCATTTGGTAAGATGACCGTATCATAAACGTATTGCACGGGTGTCGCTTGGGGATGGTTGGAATGGGGGAGTCATGGGGTGTGATTCGTCTGCCGGTGAGGTGTAACCTCTCGAAGGTGGATGTGTAATCCGGATGTGAGTGACAAAGACCGACAATCGAAAAGGACACGGAGCAGGAGAGTGTGAGATGAGCGGACATGCGGGTTTCCAGCCAATCGGGGTTCAACCGCCGTCAGTCAGTCTGCCGCAAGTGGGCGGAATGGAAGGGACCGGTTCGCGGCCACCGACTGCCACGGTTCCGGAAGCGGTGCCTGATGGTGTCGAAGAGGTCGCTTCTCCCGTAACCGCCCGCGCTATATCCCAGCGTCTTGATTCGATCCTGCTTGTCGCGGCGAAGTGCACGACACGGGCTGTGGATGTTAAATCCCTCCGCGACGCGACTGCGAAGACGGTGCTCGATAAGAATACCCGCAGCGCCTTGCTCACCGCTGCTTTGAAGGCGAAGAATGCGATGGACGCGCTCTCCGGGTTTACCGGGCGCGAGATCGCCGCCGCACTTGTTGCGGACGAGAATGGCTGTTTCAATTGGAACGCGGGCAACGCGGTCGCAGAGGCGTTACGTCTCGCGATCGATACGCAGGCGGATCTTTCGGAGATGCTGCATACGATCGTGAACCGCAAGGACGTGACGGGTGATCTTTTCGAAACGCTCTCGGAGATGGCGCTCCAGTGCGACCGCCGCCAGAGCGAGATCTCCACACTGGCGATGCAACTCGCGGATGCCGTCACACATGCGGGTGATGATCCGACGCTCGCATCCCGCCTTGATGCCCGGCTCTCATCACTTCTGCCCCGTCAGGCGCTTTCCATGCACGGCACTGGTGAGGCGCTCGAAAAGATCAAAGCGCAGCTGGAACCGCTTGCGGCTCGGCTTGAGGCATTCGCGGCGCGTCCGAACGCATCGCTTTCCAGCGAGGAATTCATGGCCTACACCGTCGAGGTCAAGACCGCCGCCGCCGCGCTGAAACGTATCGCCACCGAAGGATTTCCGACGCCTGACGGCGGACGTCTGATACCTGACCGGGATATTCTCTCCGGCGCCGCGCAACTCGTGCGTTTCGCGGAGCAGAAACTGGAAGACACGCGTCGGGGTATCGGGGAACGGTTGCTCCGTAACTTTGCCAATCAGACTTTCGGTTTTCCTGACAACATTCCCCTCGTGGACCGGAAGAATCTCCAAGAGCTCTCCAGTGTCGCGCCGCATCTCGCGCGGGCGGTGGCATTGCGTTACAACCTCCACAAAGCAGCCTTGGCGTATATGAAAGATCCGAGCGAAGAACGCGCTCTGGCGATGACGATGATTGTGTCCAGTCTCTCCAGGATGGACAGATCCGCCATCAATAATGACATCACGCGCCTGTATAACATGTCCCCGCACGGTCCGGATGATATGAGCGAGGCGGACTGGAATGATCTACGCGCCACATTCCGGAAGCCCCGGGCAATCGGGACGCAGGTCGCCCATTTCGTGCAGATGGTTGATAACGTCTCTAACACGCTTACGCCGGAGCAGTTTCTCTCCACCTCCAGCGCCCAGGAGCTTGTGAAGGGACATCTCGCCTTCTCGACAATCGTTGAGGCGCGTATCCACGGCATGTCCGATGCCGATGTCGATCCAGCGCTTGATGATAGCCGCCTCGTTACCTCCACGACCCTCGGGTCCGGTCATGCCAACACGGTCTTTCTCGTCAGTTATACGGATGGCTCCGAATATGTTTTCAAACCGGAGGCGCCGGGCCGTCAGGGCATGGAATCGCTCACGCTTTCCCAGGACTACCGCCTCGAGCAGCAGGTGGCACATCTCAACCTCGCCACGCAGGACGCTGCCCGGGTTTTGGGGCTCACCGACATTGTTCCAAAGTGTTCGGTCGGTGTGCACAATGGGCAATATGGCCTCTTCATGGGGAAGGCCCCGGGTGTCGAAGGTATTGATTTCGTAAAAGGTGAGGCCGCTTCTGGCAGCCTCTCCATGTCGGAAATCAGTAAACTTCCGCCCGACCAACAGGCCAAGGTGATGGGTGAGATCATCAGAGGGCTCAATCGCTTGGAATGGCTAGATCTCATCACCGGCCAGGGTGACCGCCATGCGCACAATTACCTGATAAACGTCAGTCCGGACCTGACCGTTACCGTCACGGGCATCGACAATGACCAATGCTTCACGGCATACCGCACGGGGCTCCATACCTATGTTTTGGAAGGTGACCATGCGGATACGTTCCGTATGCGATGTGCGGAGGTTGTCTCGAAGTATGACACCGAGCTTCGTGACCAGGCGCGGTCGCGTTTCCATTCCGATCCCGGTGTCACCGTTAACGGAAAAGCCGGTACGATTACGCTCGATACCACCAAGTTCCAGACTGCCGAACTGTTTTATGCGTCGCAGAAGGCGATCGGTATGCACGGTGCCGTATTGCCGGACTTCATTGACGAGGAGCTCTACGAGCATCTTGTTTCACTTAAGTCCGGAACGGTCCGCGACACCTATCTCGCGGGCCTCGCGAAGCGTCTTCCGCCGGATGCGGTCGCTTCCGCCCGAAACCGCCTTGATGAAGCGATCGCTTATGCCGAGAAACTCAAGGACGCTGAAAAGGTTGTGAAACGGGAGGATTTCGCGAAGAAGGAGGTCCAGAAGCGTATTCTCTCACGTGATCTCACGGCAACAACGAACCCGATTAAGCCTATCGAGGGGCAGCAGCTGCCAAACAATGACCCCGTTGTCAAGGCGGCTTGTCGCCAGACACGCTCGATCTTCGGTCGCGACATCCTGTGTTCGCGGCTCGTGAGGGCGTATTTCAGAGAGGACTGAACAGAACAGCGTCCCCGACGGTTCCGCCGTTCCCCGCGACAAGGACGGTCATCGCAAGGGAACCTTCCGAAGATGAATGGGACGGTCAGTTGCCATGGGCAAAACAAAGGAGATTCGAAATGGATGACACAATCCTGCAGGGCATCGCGGACATTGAAGAGGTGATTGCGGGAATGGAACGCGGCGAAGGGCCTGGACGGTTTTGCGTGGGACACGGCCTTCAAAGCCGCCGATTTCGTTTTGAGTGGCGGGATCAGGCGCTTTCATTGGATTTCGATCTGCCTTGCGCACGTTTGCTTGCGGATGACGAGACCCGTCGCGCCGATGACGCCGAAATCCTTGCCGCCTGCCGTATGGGGCTCCTTCTTCTCATGGCTGATCGGGACGGCAAGCTCTTTCGCGAAGGGGAAGGGAATCTCCAACTTTCCGTTTCCTGTGATGAGGATGGCCCACACTATGGGCTTATCGGAGCGGAAGGCGGAGTCCTCGACGAAGGTGATGATTGGGCTCCGCTTGTCCTGCGTCTCGAAACCGCGTTCGGTATCGGTCTGTCCGCCCTAACCGATGTGATCTGGCCTTAGCCTTGATGCGACGATTCAATCCGGGAAACAGGGAAGGACAAACGATGGGAAAACAAATGGTGTTCGTCGCGGTTGCGCTGGCGGCGATTGGCGTGCAGACAAAACTTGCGCCGCCGAAAATCGAGGACTATACCCATGTTTGCCACACATGCGGCGGAACGACACATTATCCCTTTTCCACACGGGCTCCCCGTACATCGGTCGAGACGCTTCGCAAAGGGTGTGCAACCCTTCGGGAATACGGCGTTGATGCCGTTCTTGACGAGTCGGTCCTTTGCCGCCACTGTGTCCGTGCGGAGAAGTTGAAGATACCGAGGTTCGCAACGGTCAGGTGTTGTCCGGAAAAGACACATTGGCGAGAGGGGGATAGGGTGGAAGTGGTGTCCACGTCCCTATCCGTTAGCCGTTTGGACAAATGGAGTGTCGTTCCGGTCGGAAATCGGTTTTGGGTTAACGGTCAATACATCGATGCGAACGGAACGATTCTTGGAAACCGGGTATGCATAAGACTTCATCCCGACATGGATGAAGGCGCGTCCGGCCATGCCAACAAAGGCGACAAGATGCGTATCTTGCCCAGGTCGGAGGCCGATCCGGTCGGTTGGGTGGGCGTTGAATGGTATGATCCGATGAACTTCCCCGCTTACGCGTACTGTTTCGAAAAGGTTGAATACGGCGAAGGGGAAGATGCCTCGGTCGATCGCATCTTCAACCATCTCGAATGGACGATCAAAGGCAAACGGTCTCACGCGGATTTGCGGGATCTTACGGTGCTGCTGGCCTATCTGAGGGGGGAGAAAGAGGTTCAGGAGGGTTGTCTTATGATGCCGATTGCACGACGTATGCCGCGCGTGAGGGTGTTGTTGGGCGGATTGGCGGTTGCGAAAAAAGGGGCGGTCCAATATACGACTGCGGGTGTCATCGCGACAATCGCGGAGGCGAAGCCTTGGCTTGACGAGTGGGCGAAGTCGGCCCATGCGGGTTTTCGCATCAATGTGTTCAAACGGGAACGGTTGGTGGAACTCTCCTCTCCGTCTTGGAAGAACCCGATCATCTATCCAATGACCGCGTTCAGCGGAAAATCCGGCCCGAAGTTACGTGAAGGGGATGGGCAGATTCCCGAAGGGATCTACCGCATCGCGTACATGAACCCGAATAGCCGCTATCACCTTTCATTCAAGGTCTCCTATCCGAACGCTTTCGATCAGGCGATGGCGAAGAAGGATGGGCGAACCCGTCTGGGTGGCGATATCATGATCCATGGATCGAACGTTACGGTCGGCTGTGTGCCGATCGGCGACGAGGCGATTGAGGAAGTTTTCTTCCTTGTCGCGAAGGTCGGCTTCGAAAAGGTCGAGGTTGTCATCGCGCCCTACGATATGCGTAAGGGCCGCAGGCGCGATCTCGAGGAATCGTCCCTCGCCTGGTATCCCCGCCTCTGCGATGACATCTGTGCGGCGCTCACACCGCCCGAAAATGGGAGGAATTGAAATGAACGATACGGTCAGGCCGAATGGATATGCGCTGATTCCGTTTTTGGTTTTCGCGATTTTCTATGTCGGTCTTTCGCTCTGGGCCGGGCGTCTCGGCTTTGAGATGCCCTGGTATAAAGTTTCAATGCCGGTCGCGTTTCTCGTCGCCTCCGCATCGTCGCTTCTGATCGGGCGGCGGAGCCTGGAAGAAAAGGTCGAGATCTACGCGCGCGGCATGGGCGAGCCGAATATCATGATCATGTGCCTCATCTTCATTCTCGCAGGTGCGTTCGCGGCCATCGCGAAGGGGGCGGGGGCGGTGGATGCGGCCGTCACGATCGCCCAGTCGTTGATTCCCGCGAAGCTCATGGTTGCCGGGGTCTTTCTCGTCTCGTGCCTGATTTCGCTCGCGATCGGCACGTCGTGCGGAACTATCGCCGCCGTGACACCGATCGCGCTTGGATTCGCCGCACCCCTGCATCTCAACCCCGCGTTGCTGATGGGTGCGGTGATCGGCGGATCGATGTTCGGCGACAACCTCTCGATGATTTCCGATACGACAATCGCCGCGACGCGTACACAGGGTGTCAGGATGAAGGACAAATTCCTCGCAAACGGACTCATCGCCTCACCTGTGGCGCTCATCGCGCTTTTTCTCTATGCGGTCGGCGGTTCCGCTGCGGGATCGGTCGAGGTTCCGGCGGTCACCTGGCGGCATATCGTTCTCATCCTCCCGTATGTGCTTGTTCTCGCTCTCGCGCTCGCGGGATTCAATGTGATGGCACTTCTCTTTTCAGGGACGGTTCTTTCGGCCATGATCGGCGGAGCACTCGGAAAATTCGCATTTTTCGATGCGATGGATCTTCTGGGGAAGGGGACGCTCGGTATGGGTGAGACCCTGATCGTGGCACTTCTCGCCGGTGGGCTTTTCAAGTCGGTACAGACGAACGGCGGCGTACTCTGGCTGACCGACCGGATCGCGCGTGTGATACGGGGACCGCGTACGTGTGAATTTGGCGTGTTTCTGCTTGTTTCGGCGGTCAACTGCTTTACGGCGAACAATACGGTCGCGATCGTCATCGCGGGTCCGATCGCGAAGGCGTGCGCGGCAAAGTTCGGCGCGAACCCGATACGCATCGCCTCTGTTCTCGACACGGCGTCGTGCATCATCCAGGGACTTATTCCCTACGGCGCGCAGATCCTCATCGCGATGGGCGTGGCGAAGGGACTCGACATGGCTGTGGATTCGTTCTCGCTCTTGAAATGCCTCTATTATCAGCCGCTTCTCGCGCTCGCCGTCATCGTTTCGATGGCCTTCTCCGGTCTTCGTGGCGGCGGCCGTGAAGGAGAACGGTGAAATCACTCTGTTTGCGCCGATTATGCTGCGCGTAAGACTCATCCAGCCCCAAGCCGCGACACGGCCGATGGATACCTCGCTCAAGGTGAGGATGGCGCCTCATCTGGGACTTCTGACGATCGCCGGGATCGTCGAAGAAGCGGGACATTCGGTTGAGGTTCTCAATGAGAATGTGGCGCCGCAAATCCCTTCACCCGATGTTGATCTTGTCGGGATCTCGACAACGGTGGATGTCCTTCCCCGTGCGGCGGAGATCGCCCGCGGCTATCGGCGGTTGGGCATTCCTGTTGTCGGTGGCGGGATTGGCGTTTCAACCGATCCGGACTACGCCAAGCCCCTTTTCGACGCGTTATGTATCGGCCCGGCTGAAGGGCACTGGCCCCGTCTTCTCAAGGACGTTGAACATGGACGGTTGGAAGCGATCTATCAAACGGCGTCCGACTTTCCGGGTGAAGATCTGCGTGCGCCCTCTTTCCGGTCGGCTGATACATCCGCTTTCCTCTATTCCAATGTGATCGCCACAAGCCGCGGATGTCCATTCGCCTGCGATTTCTGCTACAACAGCGCCGTCGCGGGTATCGGCCGGTACCGTCATCGTACGCTTGCGTCCGTGGTGGAGGAGATCCAATCCAAGCGGACACGGCACATCATGTTCATCGATGACAACTTCATCGGGGATCTCACCTTCGCGAGCGAACTGATCGCCGCGATGACGCCCCTGCGTCTCAAGTGGAGTGCGGCGGTGTCGGCGAACATACTTGACCATCCCGATCTTTTGGACAGGATGCGTGATTCCGGCTGCCGCAGCCTCTTCATCGGATTCGAAAGTCTCAACGCCGCTTCTGTTGCGGGGGTCCATAAGGGGCAGAACAACGTTTCCCGCTATGAGGCGCTTGTCGAGGCGCTCCATACCCGCGGGATCATGGTCAACGCCAGTTTCGTGTTCGGCTTGGACGATGATGATCCGTCGGTCTTCCGAACGACCGCCGACTGGATCATCCGGAATCGCATTGAAACAATGACCGCGCACATCCTGACGCCTTATCCCGGAACGGCGTTCCACAAGCGCCTTGCCGCAGAAGGGCGGATCACGGATGAAGATTTGGCGCATTACGACACGGCCCATGTCGTGTTCCGTCCCAAAGGGATGACGGCCCAAGCGTTGTATGACGGTTACCTCTGGATCTACAACGAGGTGTACAGTCTGCGCAACATCATCCGTCGGCTGCCCGCGTGCCGCGCACAGCGCATGCCGTACCTGCTCTTCAATCTCTTCTACCGGAAATACGGGAAGTTTACCGAACGGATCGGTAACCTGATCGGGTTCAGCCGTATCGGCAGATGGGGCCGCCGTCTCGCCTATCGGGTTAAATGAGGGGGTAATGGGGGTATTACCCCTCCCGCTCTGCAGGAAATAACCCGGCAGATGCCTGTGTCGATATTTCCGTTTCCCTTCACCGGGTTTTGCGGTATAATCTCAAACCAAGGTCTAAATTGGGAAAGGGTATGGTGAGACGAAGAGGATGGCTGGGGGGCGTATGCGCTCTTGTGTTGGCGGTGGGCGGTGTCCATGCGGAACCGTTTGCATTCGCGTCAAGGGCGGTGACGTTGCCGGATGTGCCGGAAGCGGGGTATCCGCGTTTCGCGACACTGCCGGACGGGACGCTTTTGCTCGCCAGCGGGCAGTCGGTCCGCTTAAGCCGTGATAAGGGGATGAACTGGACACGGCGCGATGTCCAGCAGGCGGTGGCGCGGTCGGTCATCTCATCGACCGGGACACGCCATGACCTTTCGCGGGAGAATTGGCAGCCGTTCGTGGTGCCGGACGGAACGGTGATGCTTGCCTACCGTTCGCGGACGCGTGGGTACAGGAAGCGGAGTGGAAAGGAGTTCTATACCTCGATCCGGGTGATCAGCAGCCGGGACGGCGGAGAACACTTTTCCGATGAGGTGATTCTGGCTGAGGCGGTCGCGAAGGATTTCAACGGTTTTTGGGAGCCGTATCTGATCCAGATCGATGAACGCACGGTGGCGCTCTATTATTCGGACGATCTGAATGTGGCGCGTGTGCCGTACCAGCAGAAGATCCAGTACGTGACGTATGACATCCCTACGCGGAAGTGGGACAAGCGGGTTCGGACCGCGATTGACGGTGTGCCGCGCCATTCGCGCGACGGGATGCCGTCGGTCTGCCGCCTTCAGGGGGGCGGGTTCGCGATGGTCATCGAGGCGCAGGACTATCTGAAAATAAACGCGCCTGCGGGTGTCGTGCGGGATTGCGTGTTCGTCATTGGGTTGAGCCGGTCTCAAGACGGCCTGACGTGGAGCGATCCGGTTCCCGTCTGGGCGCCGGCCGACATGACGGCGGGACACCGGTGCGCGGCGCCGTTCATCGCGGCGTTGCCGGACGGGCGGGTGGTGATTTCGTGCATGGCGGACGAGGGTTACACGGGCGAACCGGGACGGAATGAGACTCTGAACTGCCGTTTCGAGGCGATCGCATCGACGGTTCCGTTGACGCTTGCGACGGTGCTGGAACCGACGACGGGCGGACTTTCCAAGGGCTTTGCCGCGTTGCCGCCGTTCTTCCCGGCGGAATCCCGAAGTTACCAGATCTGGAACACGGTCTATTGTGACGGGACCGATCTTTATCTGGCGGGCGATTATGGAGTCAACAAAGCGGACGGTCGCGGCAATCAGGTGCTGAAATTGGTCCGTTGCCCGGTCTCGGTACTCTCCTCCGAAGCGGGAACCAACCTTCTGCCGAACGGTGATTTCGAGAAGGGTGATCCGTTTCCGCTCCAGTGGGAACGGGCAAACGGGTTGACCTCTTTTTTTGTGACGGTGGAGGGGCATGGACGGGTGGTCCGGATGGACACCTCGGTGGAGCGGCGGCAGGCGATGGCGTGGGATCAGGCCTTCAAGAAGGATCCGTCGTTGCCGGTTCCGGCACGCGTTCCGATCTCCAAGGCCGGATATGACAGCATCGGAGGGAACGAGGGTGTGATGCTCGATTCCGAACTGATTGACTGCGAACCGGGACAGAACTACAAATTGACGGCTGATATCCGGGGTGCTGGGAAGCCGTTTGTTTGGATCAAGGGGTTCCTGAAACATCCCCGGCGCGAGGTTTACGTTGACGGATATCAGACGCGGCTGGAGCCGCCGTCGGTCTCGGCGGAAACATGGACCACCTGTTCGATCGGGTTTAACCCCACGGCGCGCTCGCCGCTGGTGAGTAAGATGAAGGTACGGTTGTACGCCTATTGGCCAAACGGCATTTATGAGTTTGACAACATCCGCATCGAAAAGATTTCGCAGGCAGAGATGGATGCGTTGGTGAAACAGAGAAGTGAGGTGCATTGAGATGAAACGGTTAATCGGGATGGCGATGGTCGGTTGGCTTGGGTTCTGTGCCACCACGGCGCAGGCGGTTTCCGATGCGTGGGATCAGGAGACTGTGATGGCGAACGCCGTGAAAGTGGCGGAGTGGACGTTGCGGAATCCCCGGACACGGAGCCAGTTGGATTGGACCTACGGGGCCTTTTACCAAGGTGTGGCGGCGTTGGGGCTGGCCGATCCCGCGAAGCCTTTCCTGGGGATCGTCCGCGAACATGGGAAGAAGAATGGATGGGGACATCTCTCCCGAACTTACCATGCCGATGACCACTGCATCGCCCAGAGTTGGCTGGAGTTGGCGTTTTACGACAATAATCCGACCTATTGGAAACGGATTCAGCAGAACTACGACTACATCATGGCGAATCCCCATACCGGGCCGATGAAGATGGAAGCGCGCGACAGCCAGAAGCGTTGGAACTGGTGTGACGCGCTCTTCATGTCACCGACGGTGCTGGTCCGGTTAGGCGGTTTGACGGGCGACTCGCGGTATTGGACCTTCATGGATCAGGAGTATCGGGCGACGTATGATTTGCTTTACAGTCGGGAATCCCATCTTTTCTTCCGTGATACCCGGTATATCGAAAAGCGCACGAAAAACGGGAAGCGCGTCTTCTGGAGCCGGGGCGAGGGTTGGGTCTTCGGCGGGCTGGCGGTGATTCTGCGGGATCTGCCAGGCGACTGGCCGACGCGGCCTTTTTACGAAGGGCTTTTCCGGGAAATGGCGGAGGCGCTCCGGGCCGTTCAACATGAGGATGGCGCGTGGGGGCCGAGCATTCTTGATCCCAACGATCCCGATATGCAAGAGATGAGTGGAACGGCGTTTTTCACCTTCGGTATGATTTGGGGCATCAACAACGGATTGTTGGATCGCAGTGTCTATCTGCCGACCGTCCAAAAGGCATGGCGGGCGATTTGCCGGAACATCAATGAAGAGGGACGCCTGGGGTGGGTGCAGCAGATCGGCGACCGGCCGGTTTCGGATTACGGTGAAGCGTCATCCGAGGTCTATGCGTCGGGCGCCTTTCTGGATGCGGCGATGGAACTTCGCAAGTTGATCGCGTCGGAATCCCATCCGAAACGGGTGACGGTTGAGAATCCCGCGCCGTTCTTCCGTCCCGCCGAGACGGTTGAGCTGGCGTGGCCGATTGACGGGGTGGCGGCGGAGAATCTGCGGGTTTTCGATTGCAGGAATGGCCGTGTGCTACCGTATCAGCTGGTGGATGAGGATCAGGATGGGACGCTAGACAAGCTGCTGTTCGCCCTGCCGATGATGGCGCGGCAACGGCGCGAGGTTTGGTTGTTCAACGGAACCGATCTGCCCGCCGCGCCGACGGATGCGGTTTGCGTGAGCCGGTATGCGCCTGACCGGATGGACGATTACGCATGGGAGAACGACCGGGTCGCTTGCCGGGTTTACGGCCCGGTCATTATGCAGCCGCCGCCGAAAGGCGAGGGACTGGTTTCCAGCGGGGTGGATGTCTGGAACAAATCGGTGCCGTATCCCGTCTTCGACAAGTGGCTGAAACGCAAGAGTTACCACAAGGATGAGGGCGAGGGGATGGATAACTACAAGGTCGGGGTCGGCCGTGGATGCGGCGGCGTCGGTCTCTCGGTGGGCGGACGGTGGTTCTTCAGTCAGAATTGGGCGGCGCAGCGGTATCTGTACAGCGGCCCGGTCCGTACCGCGTTCGAGTTGACCTATGCGGCGTGGCCGTGCGGGGACGGATCGACGGTGAAAGAGATCCGGCGGATGTCGTTGGATGCGGGATCGCACTTTACCCGGTTTGAGAGTCGGTTTGTTTTGGAGGGGCCCGCGCGTCCGATGGTGGGACCGGGGTTGGACATCTCCGCCAAACGGGAGCACAACGGACGTTTGACCCTTCGCCCCGATCAGGGCTGGATCGCCAACTATGAACCCGAACAGGAGGGGAACGGCTCGATCGCGACCGCGATCGTCTTTCCCGGCGGCGGTGTGCTGGCGACCGACCCGGAGGGGTGCCTCTATTTGCAGCGCGCGCTGAAATCCGGGGAACCGACGGTCTGGTACGCCGGTTCCGCCTGGAGCGGCGCTCACGCCTATACCGAGAGTGGAACATGGGCCAAGGCGGTTGAAGCCTTCGCGTTGACCCGCGCCCAACCGCTTCGGATCACGCTTCACTGAAACACGAAAGGAGTCTATGATGTCATACGCTGTCAATCGCCGTCACTTTCTTACGACCGCCGCATCCGCCTCGCTTGCGGGGATCGCCTCCCGCGCGGGGGCGGAACCGATGTTCACCGCGCCCGCCGATCGTCCGTTCTGGGGGATGTTGCTGCACTTTGGGACCAACATGTGGTCCGATGTGCCCGTTCAGCATTGGGGTCCGCTGCAGGGCGAGGACCTGAAGGATGTCGTAATCTCCGACACGCTTCGCTTCAATGAGTCGGTTTGGCGTGTCGTCACGGATCGGATGCGGCAGGCGGGCATGAATCTGCTGGTGATCGACATGGGCGAGGCGTTGCAGTATCAGAGCCATCCTGAGTTGGCGGCCAAGGACGCCTGGCCGATCGATCGGTTCCGGGCGGAATTGGCGCGGTTGCGTAAGATGGGGATCGAACCGATTCCCAAACTCAACTTCTCTACCGCGCATGATACCTGGCTGAAGGAGTATGGTCGGCAGGTTTCGACGCCGACCTACTACAAGGTTTGCGCGGATATGATTCGCGAGGTTTGCGCGATTTTCGATAAGCCCCGCTTCTTCCATCTCGGGTATGATGAGGAGACTGCCGCCAATCAGACGCAATACGGCTATGTGGTTGTCCGGCAGGGCGAACTCTGGTGGCACGATTTTCTCTTCTTTGTGAAGACGATCGAGGATCTGGGGGTCCGGCCTTGGATTTGGTCGGATTACTATTGGCACCATCCCGAACTCTTCCTTAAACGGATGCCCAAGAGTGTCCTGCAGAGCAACTGGTACTATGGCGGGTCCTTTGATGCCGAAAAGCTGGCGTATGTGCGGACCTATCAGGATCTGGAGAAGGCTGGGTATGACCAGGTTCCGACCGGCTCCAATTGGTCATGCGATACCAACATGGGTGGGACGGTCCAATTCTGTAAGCAGGCGATCGCCAAAGAACGGCTGAAGGGTTTCCTGATGGCGCCGTGGTTCTTCACGCTTTCGAAGAGCCAGAACAAGCTGCTGCAGGCGGTTGAGCAGGTCGAGGCCGCCAAGCGCACCTTTGGATAAGATCGTGCCGGGCAGGATCCCCCTGTGGGGACCTGCCTTCAAATTCTGTCGCGCCCGATATTGAGTTCGGGCCGATTTTTTGCTACTCTTTAAACCGCTAAACCATATAAGAGCGGATAGCGGAAGGTTGTGAAGGAGAATGAACGATTCGAGTTATTCGGAACATGAGCATCGTCACCATCATCACCACCACCATCATCATCATAGTCATGATGGTGGAAGCGGTTCGGGCGGTTCGTCTTCCGGGCGGCGTCGGAGGGGTACGTCGTCGGGGTATGATGGTGAGGAGAGCAGGGGACATTATCATCGCCGGCATGGGAACTCCCATCCCAGCGCGCGTGCGAAGGTCGCTTCGACGGTCTGCATCTTTTGCGCCGTTCTGGCGGTCGCCGCGCTCGTGGTCGGGTATGTGGTCGCGAGCAAGGAAGATGGGAATACATTTCCCATTTTCGACATCGTGGCGGGCGGTTTGGCGGTTTTGGGATTCGTTTTCGGGTTTTATGCGGAAATTGTCCAGCTCCGGTATTGGAATCCTAAAGTTAAATTGCGCCTGATGGGCGGAATGCCGCTCACGCTGGTTGTCATTGCGGCGGTGGGGTATGGTTGGTTCCAGCGTTACCGGAAGGGGTTGGATGTCGGGACCGTCTCGTCTGACCAGCCTGCGGCGGCCGAGGAGAAGCGCGATGCCGAGACAGATGACGACAGCGGGTGGGCTCAGGTGGACCGTTCTCTCTTCAAGCCGGGGTGGTATGGCGATGTGCAGCAGGGCATGCTGATGGCGGTTGTGGTCTCATACGAAGCGAACGCTCTGGAGTCGGTCCAGTTCAACCAGCGGCTGGAGGAGCCGGTTGTTTTCGCCAGCCTCTCCCTGTTGAACACGGGGCAGGAGACGATCGAGCTTCAGGATTTGACACCGGTTCTGACGCTGAAGGACGGAACCGAGGTGAAGGCGCGCGACGCCAGGGAACTGTTGATGGCGCATAAGGCGGCCAATGTTGATCTGCTGGCGCGGTTGGAGTTGCCCATCCGGCTGACGCTGGGACAGATGTCCCCCCTCATCCCGATCTGTATGGCGGATACGTTCGACTGGCATCAGGTTGAACGAGTCACGTTTACGGCCGGGAAGGAGACCGTGACGGTCCCCGGTCGCTGGTATACGGCGCAGGAGCGGGAAAGGATGATGGATACGAAGGAGCCGGAGGTCGGCAAACCATAGGGGATGATGATGGGAACGAATGCGCAATCGGATGTTTTTTTCACGGATTTCAGGACCACGTTCACCGAGAATCTGCTTCAGAAACTGGCGCGGCTGGTGAAGGCCGCCGGATTCGACACGATTGATTTCAATGACAAGTATGTGGCGATCAAGATGCATTTCGGCGAGCCGGGCAATCTCTCGTTCCTGCGGCCGAATTACGCGAAGGTGATCGTGGACATGGTGAAAGAACGGGGTGGGAAAGCCTTCCTGACCGATGCCAACACGCTCTATGTCGGCGGACGCAAGAATGCGCTCGACCATCTGGAAAGCGCCTACGCCAACGGGTTCAATCCGTTGGTTACCGGTTGCCAGGTCATCATCGCCGATGGGCTGAAGGGGACGGACGATGTGTCGGTCCCGTTACCGGACGGCAAGTATGTGAAGGAGGCGAAGATCGGCCGCGCGGTGATGGACGCCGACATCGTGATCAGCTTGACCCATTTCAAGGGGCACGAGCAGACGGGGTTCGGCGGGGCGCTGAAGAATCTCGGTATGGGCTGCGGATCGCGCGCGGGCAAGATGGAGATGCACAGCGCGGGCAAACCGGAGGTGAACGCCGAGGCCTGCATCGGGTGCCGCGCCTGTAGCCGGGTTTGCGCGCACGGCGCACTCTCGTTCCCGACGAAAAAGGCGGTTTTGGACACCGCGAAATGCGTTGGTTGCGGGCGCTGCATCGGGGTCTGCCCGAAAGATGCCATCGAACCGCAGTACGATGCGGCATTCAGCGTGGTGCAGGCGAAGATCGCCGAATATGCGGCGGCGGTCGTGCGGGGGCGTCCGTCATTCCACATCAGCCTGATCTGTGATGTCTCCCCGAACTGCGATTGCCATGCGGAGAATGACGCGCCGATCGTTCCGAATATCGGGATGTTGGCAAGTTTTGATCCCGTCGCGCTTGACCAGGCCTGCATCGATCTCTGCCTCCAGTCACCCCGGTTGACCCATAACGTGTTGGATGACCAGCCGCAAACGGATGATGTCTTCAACGATGTCCATCCGACAACCGATTGGCGGGATGCGATCGCGGAGGGCGAGCGGATGAAACTCGGGACGCGCCACTACCGGTTGCGGAAAATCTAGGATGTAAGGGAAACGATGATTTGCGACACGGTTTTGGATGCGGTCGGGAAGACGCCGTTGGTGCGGTTGCACCGGATGCTTTTATCCGATTCGGACAAAGTGCTTCTTGTACGGCTCTGCACCATCGTATTCTTCACAACGGAATTGCTTGGCAATCCGCAAGGGAGTGTCGCCGCCGACACTGAGCTGGCTGCACTGGGGAGAGCCAGAACGAACGGTGAGTTTTGCCATGCCGCGCAAGGAGACGGGTTGACCATCTTTGACGAATACAGAGGTTTCTTCTTCGATGGCCCAACTGCGGGGCCGATGTGTCTCTCCTTTGCAGAGAAGGAACTGCTTGTTCAGGTTGAGGTCATCCCCGGGATTGAGGGGACCGCCATCGTCAACCCAAACTTCGCCCTCTCGGAAATCAACCTGAAAGAGGATGTCCTTAACCCGGTTTGCGCGTTTCTTGCCGATCCAGAACGGGGCTTGGGGTTCCGCATGTACTGGGTCTTCACGCCATTCTCTTTTGACGGGCCGCCTCTGCAAAGTCTTGATGGATCGCTTTCGGTTGAACACGCCTACCGTTACCACGGGGAAATTTATAATTCCGTCTGTAAAAATTTACATCCTTTTATTGGGGATGGTTTTATTATGCGGGACGTTCGATTCCTTAAGAAGATGCCGGAAAGATTATCGTATAAGAATACTTATACGCACGACACCTTATTTTTTGCCCATAAATTCTTCCCCCAGCAAAGGCATCGGTTGTTGGAAAAATTCGTCAAGTTGGCGTTGATAGACCGATTACTGGAAGTGTTGCCGGATACTGTAAATGGCGAATTTGCCTACACCGTCCGGGTAAGAAATGAAAACGCCTTCTCCGAATTTCGTTTATCGACAGGTTACCAAGAATGCGGGGCGGTAGTGGCAATTGCTGCAATTGCAGAAGAGGGACCTGCCACTGCATTAAACCGCCATTATACTAAGACGGAATACATCGACCGGTTGCAATGGGTTATCGCGCATGAGCTTATGCATTTACTGGTACGGGAACAGAACGGGGGAAGTTGGGAGGGAAACCACCTGACAGACAACGAACGGGCATTGATGGGATACAATTTTCCTCACAACCGTGGCCTATCATATGTTCTTGGTGCGCGAGAGGAAATTGAACGGATTAACTTCAAAACTCGGGCATCAGTTGCACCGGAGGGATTACAATAATGAAGACGGGTTTTGTTGCATTGACAGTAATGGCGGCGGCGGCTTTCGCCGGAGAGGTCGAAGTGCGCATGATGGCACCAACGAACACGATATATTTCGATGAGGAGGATTATCCGTTTGTCGTTACCGTCTCTAACGGGACTCTGCGAACCTACAAGATGTTTGCGGGGGCGTTTAGCGCGTTACGGGCGCAACTGTATTTCGAACTGGAAGACGAAAATGAGACACGTAGGTTTACCGCGATGGGCGTTCTTCCCAAAAAATATGTTTCTGCTTTAGATTACATCAACACCAGTACCCGTGGCGACATCGTGTCGCTACCGCCTGGCGGGAATTTGGTGTGGGACTTTGGTGGTATTCAGCTGTTCGATATGTCGCCACTGGGCACGAACCAAATGCGGGCGGTTGTCTTAATAGGAACGAACGAGTGGGCGCGTTCTCCGCTTTACCCCGTCAAGTTTTCAACAAAGAAGATTGACACCGGCCCGATTGTGTATAGCCGGGACTACACCATAAATGGGCGAGAAAGAAGTCTGCGGGTGTACCGACTGGATGAGGATGGGCAGCAAATTTTGTTCGACTATTACTCTCGGATAGTATCATTTCCGATTTCAGACACTATTTCTTTCAGCTTGGATGAGACGACGGGGGCGCTGACCGTAACCTCATCCTCCGGGGCTAGTGTCCG
>DBXN01000130.1:0-2342 GCA_002309585.1 Verrucomicrobia bacterium UBA1211 | reverse complement strand
TGCGATACGGTTTTGGATGCGGTCGGACATACGCCACTGGTACGGTTGCATCGGATGGTCCCGGCCGGTTCCGCAGAAGTCCTGGTGAAATTCGAGGCCCTGAATGTGGGCGGGTCGATCAAAACGCGGACGGCGCTGAACATGATTGAGGATGCCGAGCGGCGCGGGTTGATTCATCCTGATTCGATTATCGTTGAGCCAACGAGTGGCAATCAGGGAATCGGGCTGGCGCTGGTCGGCGCGGTGAAGGGCTACCGGACAATCATCATTATGCCGGATTCGGTCAGTTGCGAACGCCAGAAACTGATGCGTCATTACGGTGCGGATGTGGTGCTGGTCCACGATGCGGGGAATATCGGCGACTGCATCCAGGCGTGCGTTGAAAAAGCGAAGAAGATGGCGCGGGAGAATCCCAAGGTCTATGTCCCCGAACAGTTCTCCAATCCCGCGAATCCCGCCGTGCACCGTCAACACACGGCGCTTGAGATTCTGGAGCAGGCCGGGAAACCGATTCACGGCTTCTGTTCCGGCATCGGAACGGGAGGGACGCTTTCGGGGATCGGCGGCGTGCTGAAAGAGCGGAATCCCGATATCCTGATTTGGGCGGTTGAACCCCAGAATGCCGCGATCCTGGCGGGAGGCACAATCGGGACCCATCTCCAGATGGGAATCGGGGATGGGCTGATCCCGGAGAACCTCAATACGGCCATCTATAGCGACATCTATATTGTGACCGATCAAGAGGCGATTCACACGGCACGGGATTTGGCCCGGCTGGAGGGGTTAATGGCGGGGATTTCGGCCGGTACGAATGTTGCGGCAGCCCTGCAGATGGCGAAACGGCTAGGCCCCGGAAAAACGGTGGTGACGGTGCTCCCCGATACAGCGGAGCGGTATTTCAGCACACCGCTCTTCGAGTGCGGACGGTGTTGCGAAGGATGACATTGCGGCTTTTGGAGAGGGGGTACAGCGGGTGAAGGTGTCCATTCCGGCATTGGAGACGGCGGAGGATGTGGCGGCATGTTGGCGGGAACTCCTTCCCCCTGTCCGTGCCTTGCCGCGCGGCGAGCCGCTGGAGATCGATGCCTCGGCACTGACGCATTGCGGCGGGACAGGTGCCGCGCTTGTGCTGGAACTGTATCGCTGCGCAGCGCGGCAAGGTCTGGCGCTGTCGGTCCACGACCCCCACGGCAGTGTGGCGTCCGCATTGAAGGTCTTTCCTCCCGAGCGGTTTACGCCTGCATCGGTCACGGGTGAGAAGGATCGGCCTGTCGGTGTCGCAACGGCGATGGGCGAGGCGGCGGTCCGCATCTGGCAGGACGCGATGGGGCAGGTCGCGATTTTGGGGGAGGTGACGGCCGCGGCGTTCTCCGTCTTGTTCCATTCCCGCCGCCTTCGTTTTCAGGATACGATGCTCTGTTTCGAGCGGGCTGGGATCAATGCGTTGCCGATCACCTTGCTGATCGGATTCCTTCTGGGGTTGATTCTCGCCTTCATGTCCGCCGCATCGCTCCGCCAGTTTGGGGTCGAGGTCTATGTCGCCGATCTGATCGCGATCGGCCTCTTCCGTGAATTGGGACCCATCATGACGGCGATTATCCTGGCGGGCCGGTCGGGTTCGGCTTTTGCGGCGGAGATCGGGACGATGAAGGTCAACGAGGAGATCGACGCGCTTTCCACATTCGGTCTCTCGCCGGTCGCGTTCCTTGCCCTGCCGCGTGTTTTGGCCTCCATGCTGGTGATGCCGATCCTGACGATCTTTTCCGTGTTGGCGGGGTTGATCGGCGGGGTGCTGGTGTTGGTTACGATGCAGGTGCCGCCGGTGACCTATTGGCATCATGTGATCGACTCCTCCACGCTTTCCAATATCCTCTTCGGTTTGGGGAAATCGGCGGTATTCGGCCTGCTGGTCGGATTGATCGGCTGTGCGCATGGGTTGCAGACCGGACGGACGGCGGATGCCGTGGGACGTGCGGCGACGGCTTCGGTGGTCGGCAGTCTGGTGATGATTACGGTGTTTGACGGCATCTTCGCGGTGCTGTCCTTTCTGGTCGGGATTTGACGATGGCGGCGCGTGAAGTGATTCAGGTGGAACATCTGACGGCGGGCTACGGCCGGCCGATCCAGAAGGATGTGACCTTCTCCGTGAAGGCGGGAGAGGTTTTCGTGATTCTGGGCGGTTCGGGATGCGGGAAGAGTACGCTGCTGAAACATCTGATCGGATTGGTTCCGCCGCTGGCGGGGGAGATCCGCCTGATGGGCGATCGCATGTGGAGCGGCGATCCTGAGGAACGGCGGCGCGCCCAGCGTCATTTCGGCGTGACCTACCAGAGCGGCGCGCT
>DBXN01000005.1 GCA_002309585.1 Verrucomicrobia bacterium UBA1211 | reverse complement strand
GGCGACGGCAACGGCTCCCGCCTCTATTCGTATGACCGTTTCGACCGTTCGGTCGGCTGGCTGGACCAGTTCGGCATGGACGATGTCCTGCTCCCGTATGACTGGCACGGGCTCCGCCCGGGTGTCCGCAATATCATCCAGACGCGCACCGAAAAGGGCCGTGTCCGCTCGCTGCTGGACTGGGACCTCTTCGCGGGAGTCCAGTTCAACGACTGCGACAACCCGATCGGGGATGAGGGGCTGCGGCTGATCGGCACCAAGGTCGACTGGTTGCCGAATGACGGCATCACCCTCCGTACCCACGCCGAATGGGACACCAAGCATGACAAGATGGCGTTCGCGGACTTCTCCGCCTTCTACAAGCTCAACGAGAAGTTCCGGATCGGCGGCGGTTATCTCGGCCGTGACCACCGGCTCTTCGACTACGACCTCTCGCCCGTGGCGCAATGGAACCGGATGAAGGAGAATCTGGCCTACGGCGGCTTTACCCACGTCATCAACGATTCATGGTCCTGGAGTTTCTTCGTCCGCTACGACCTGCGGGTCAACGAGTTGGACGAGATTGGCGGCTACATCCAATACCAGCTGGACTGCCTCGCCTTCCAGCTCCGCACCTCCTACCTGAAGGGATACGACCGGATCGACGGCAGCGAGCGCGACAACGATTTCCGCGTCTCCTTCATGATGTGGCTCCGCGCCCAGCAGAAGGAACCGACCGACGAGTGGCTGCGCTGGTAAACGGGAACAGGCCGCCATGTCGCCCGAACACCTTCTTCGACGCGCCCGGGCGATCCGGGCGATCCGCGCCTTTTTCGATGGGCAGGGGTTCATCGAGGTCGAAACCCCTGTCCGCATCGCCGCGCCCGCCCAAGAGACCCAGATCGACGCGCCGCCATCGGGCGACGCCTTTCTCCGCGCCTCGCCCGAACTGCACATGAAGCGGCTCCTCTGCGCCGGCTACGGAAAGATCTACCAGATGGGCCCCTGTTTCAGGAGCGGCGAGTGCGGCCGGCGCCACAATCCGGAATTCACCCTTCTGGAGTGGTACCGCGCCCATTCGGATGATGAGGAGATGCTCACGGATACCGTCGCCCTCATCCGGCACGTCGCCGAGACAGACCGGATTCCCTACCAAGGCGGCATCATCGACCTAACCCCGCCCTGGCCGCGCCGGACCGTCCGCGACGCTTTTCTGGAATGGGCGGGATGGGATCCCGTCACCGACTGGGATGCCGACCGCTTCGATCTCGACCTGCTCACCCGCATCGAGCCGGCGCTCCCCAAAGACCGTCCGTTCGTCCTCTGCGACTATCCCGCACCCGCCGCCTCGCTCGCCCGGCTGAAACCCGGCGATCCGGCGGTTGCCGAGCGTTGGGAGGTCTATTTGGGCGGGCTCGAACTCGCCAACGCCTACAGCGAACTGTGCGACGCCGCCGCGCAGCGCGCCCGTTTCCAAGAGAGCGCCGAAGAGCGCCGCCAGCTCGGCAAAGCGGCCTATCCGATGGACGAGGCCTTCCTCTCCGCATTAGAGAAAGAGGGCATGCCCCCCAGCGGCGGCATCGCCCTCGGCGTTGACCGGCTCGTCATGCTCCTCTGCGATGTCGCCGACATCAACGACGCGCGCCTCTTCTGCCAACGCCCGGGCGCGCTTCTCTAGTGTACGTTTCCCGATTACCGGCTTTCCCATGCGCTCTTGAGCGCGTAGGCGCGGTTCTTGTTGTCGCGGAGACGGTTCGCGCCATCGACCGAGATCGTGCGGTTCGCCGGGTCGGGGATGATATCGGAAAAGGCCAGACAGCCGAGACCGTCCGCCGAGAAGATCTCCAGACCCACGCGGTCGAGATAGGCGGTGAACGCGAGCCGGCCATTGACCAACGGCCACGCCACGGTCCGGCCATGCACCGACAACGTCCCGCTCAACCCGTCATACGCGATCGGGACACCGCGCAACGTGAAGGTCACGCGGGCGTTGGGCAACACCGCGCAATCGACAATCGCCTCAAGCAGTTCGCCGTCAAACTTCCCGAACGGCACCGCCTCCCCATCGCGCAGGCTTTCGAGTTCGCGAATCGGCGTCTGGGTCATCCGGATGCCTTCCCGTGTCCGCTTCAGTCCCAGCACGCGCGGGATACCCATACCCTGATTGAAGTTCATACCCGGCGCGGCGAGGTGCATCCACGGCAGGAGGATCCGCCGTCCGTCCGGCGCGTCGCTGAAGGTCTGCGCCGCGTAATAGGCCCCCGAACCGAAACTGAGAGGGATGTGATCCGCCTCCGGGGTGAAGGTCTTGCCGTCGAAACGCCCGATGGCGTAAGCGCCGCTCGCGCCGAAGACGACCCACCGGCTCTCCTGCGACCCCTCCACCGGCAATTCGAAGAGATCGGGGCATTCAAAGAGGAAATTCCCCTCATTGGTCTTGTCGCCCACGATGGTCCCGACCCGGGTCCACGCCTTCAGATCCGGGGAGTTGTAGACCCCGATCGTGTGGTAACCCTTATCCTCGATGTAGAAAACCAGCACCCACCGCTTCGACGGCGCATGCCAGGAGATCTTGGGATCGCGGTTGCCGCCCGTCACATTGGCGACCACGGGATTGCCCGTCCATTTGGTGTAGTGCCGCCCGTCCAGACTGTGGGCGATGCACTGCGTGGAACCGCCCGCTGTGGCGGTGTAGATGAGGATATGCGCCCCCGCGCCGAATCCCGCGGTATTCTGGTGGTCCACCGCCGCAGACCCGCTGAACATCGTCCCCAACTTGTCCGGATGGAGCGCGACCGTGACCTCTTTCCAGTGGACCAGATCCTTACTGACCGCATGGCCCCAATGCATGTTCCCCCACTCCACGCCGTAAGGGTTGTGCTGGAAGAAGAGATGCCACTCGCCGTTGAAATAGGAGAGTCCGTTCGGATCGTTGTTCCATCCGTAGCGGGGCTGGAAATGGAACTGCGCCCGTTTTGATTCACGGTAGTCCTGCGGGGCCGTGTAGGGAGCGGAGGCCGTCTTGATGCCCGTAAAGCCCGTCTCGTCCTCGGGATAGCGGGAAACCTTCAGGGTCAGCGTCTTTCCCTTGAACGGCGTGACATCCAGCGTTCCGTACCAATCCGGATCGCCGGGGGCAAGCTGGACATCCATGTAATGCAGTTCCATGTCGCCGTCAGAAACGGTGACACGGTAACGCGGCGCACCGTTTTTGACCGGGAAGAGCAGGTAAGGTTGGTCGATTGCGATCTTCCGCTCCAGATCGCGCTTCTGGGCAACCGCCTTATCGGAAAAGACAATCTGATCCACGTTGATATGGCCCCACCCTTCCGAACGGTTGTCGATGATCCGGATCACCGCCTCCTTTCCGATGAACTCCCGCACATCCCATGAGGCGGGTGACAACGCCTCGCTTCCGCCGGGAACCACATTCGGCCCCTGAACCGCCCGGACAGCCTTTCCCCCGATCACGAGCTTCATACAGGTCTCGTCAGGATAACCGCCGCCGCCGATCAGAAAGTTGATGAAGGGCTTCCGGATCGTGAAGGCCGGCGATGTAAGCGTACCTTTCGGGGCATCCCCGCCGTAGAACGAGTTGACCAACCCCTTTCCGGCGAAACCGGAAACCTCCATCTGACCGGGGAGGGTTCCCCGCGCGGGTCCCTTCCCGAACGCCGCTCCCTCAACTGTCCATCCCTTTCCGTAATCGCTCCCCTCAAAATCCGCAAACAGGATATCCTCCGCGGAGGCGATTCCCGCCGCCGCAACCCACAACGCGCATATCAGTTTTTTCATCGCGATTTCCTCTCCACTTACCTCATGTTTTAACCACGCAAAGCCCATCAACACTTCTTATTGCACCATCAGAACCGTTCCGTCACTCATCCAATGCCTTCTCAGATAACTTTCGACCGCCATCCGCTCTCTTCCGGTGAGCACACGGTCATAGACCAGAATCTCGCAGACATCCATGTTCTGGAACGGCGCGCCATCGATCTCCATGCCAACCGCGATGGTGGTATTCCCGGTATCATACGCGACATCGGTGCGGCTAAGCTTCTCAATCCCATTGAGATAGGATTTGAGCGTCAACACCCCACCGTCATTCGAGAGGGTTGCGCTGTGGCAAATCCACTCGTTGCCGGGCTTGGCATCCGGCATCTCGAAATCCAGACCGGCGCCCCAACCTGAAATGGCGAGCGTCTGTTCCTCAACCTGCGTCTCAACCAGCGTCGAGACAAGCCCGAACACCGACCCGTACGCGAAACCGCCACGCACCTGATGGTTGTTCGGCGTGGCGCCATAGGAGAAACCGCCCCATCCGTGATTCTGTGGCGGCGTGGCGTATTTAAACCGTTCAAACACAAACACCGTCCGGTTAGCGGTTCCCGACGGCAGAGCGAACGCGCCATTTCCGCCCAAGGCCTGACCCGCCAACCCATTATTATCAAGGGAGAATTCGTTCACAAAGCAGATCGCCGGTTTTCCCAACGGGGTCGCATGTTCAGACAAGGTCGGCGGATTGCTCGCCACGCCGGGAAAGAGATCGGTACCGCCCAAACGGGCACACCACTTTTTGACGGCGGCATTCTCCCCTGCGGTGACGACCCCCACATCCGCCGAGAGGTGATAAACAAGTCCCTCCGTCACCGGCGGCAAGCTGATATCGACCGAAACGCTCAACCGATACGTGTGTGTCTCACCGGAGGACAACGTGACGGTATACGCTTGCGGGGTCGTGAAATCGCGCACCGTGCCTGACGGCACATCGCATGTCGCGTCTTCGCCGAGCGTAAATGTGGGGGCGAGCCGGGTAATGTCCACGTCCCGCGGCGCGATATAAACCATGTCGGAAGCGGGAACCAAATCGGTTCCATTGACACTGAATGATGTCAGGAACTCCGTGGTGAGCCGGCCGGGGACCGAAACGTTATCGAGGGCGACCCACGATTCCGAACCGGAACGCATCGTGATCAGGTCAAGAATGTAGGCATGGGACTTGTCAAGGGTTGACAACTGCTCGGCCGTGAAGACCCGGCGGAACGGAATCGACTGGCCATCATTCGAACCCGACGCCGCGAAAAGGATACGCCCGGAATCCGCATCGCGCAGGGAGACGCCCGCCCATGCGACATTCCGCGCCGCACCGAGGCACATCACCTGGGACGCGTAGAGGGGAAGCGTACCGGAGGATTCCGGTCCCCAAAAGAGGTCGAACGAGAGATCATTGGTTCCGGTGATGTAGAAAGCGGGGGAACGGATCCACTTGGTATTGCTCCCGCTGTCAAGTCCGTCCGGCGTCAACCGGCTGCCGTAACCATCTCGATCCCCCGGCCACCTGTCCGCCGTACTGATGAAGAGCGAATTGTCCGATGCGGTCGTGGGCCAGATGGCCCCGTCATTGATTGTGACAGGACAGACCGTCTCGCCGACCCCCAGATCGACCCACCGGTTAAGGGCGCCATCCCAAACACAATTGCGCCAACCGTCGAATGTCCCGCCGGAGAAATCCCAAAGGATCGGATTCTCGGACGCGTCAAGCACACCGGGGATTGTGACATCGTCCAGTGCGATCCACGACTCCGCCCCGGCCCGCATCGTGATGAGATCGAGCGTATAGACCTTATCCGCCGTCACGCCGGCGCTCCGCATCTGCTCTTCCGTGAAACGGCAGTTGACATACGTGCCATTATAGGTTTGAGTACCTTTCTGGCAGCAGACGAAACGCCCCGTCTCCGCCTCGCAGAGACAGACACCCGTCCAGCCCCTGCTGACAAGCGCCACCGGCGGAACCAGATAATCATAGGTCGGATTCGCCTCCGCGTCATTCCGCCCCCAGATGATATGAAAAACGAGGTCGCCGCTCTCGGTAATACGGAATCGCGGGGACCGCACCCACTTGGTGTTCGTGCCGCTGTCGAGCCCGCCCGTATTAAGCGGGGACTCCCACCACTCATTGTACCCTCTCGCGACCGGGGTCAGATAGGAATCCCGGCCACCCCAGTCAAACGGATAGGCGTCTTTCGACGAACAGAAGAGCGTGTTCTCCGTCGGGAAGGTCGCCGGATAGATGCAACGGTTGTTGATCGTAGCCGGAACGCGATAGCACCCGGGTGGCAGATCGACCCAGGCTCCCTCTCCCTCCTCGTTCTCCGACCAAACCCGGTTGTGCCATCCCTGCATGGAGTAATGGTCAAAGGTATAGACAAGTCTGGCAGACGCCGTGATTCCGCTCAAAACAAGAAAAGGGAGAATAACCCACCGTGTGCAATTCATTTGACAGACCCCTCTATCGCGTGTTCACTTAGTTTAATGACGCCCGCCCCGTGGGAGGGGCGGGCGCGTTTTTCCATCCTATTGGAGCATGATCACCGTCGCCCGCGGCGTGATGACCGCGTAGAGCGTCCCGTCCCGGATCTCCACCTTGGCGTCATACCGGGCCGGCACATCATCGATCACCCAGGAGGACAACACCCCGGGGTTCTCGAATGTGGCGGCGGAGACCAGCGGCCAGATGGCGGGGTAACCCGCCTCGGGATCGGCCGCCCGCACATGGCATCCTTCGCCGAGGTAGACCGTCCCGCCCACCACCGTCGGTTCGCCGTCACCGACACAGATCGCGCCGGCCGCCAATTCGAGATCGCCGGTAACGCGCAACGCGCCGTCCAGCTCGCCCGTCACGATCAGCTTTCCGCCGACGACTGTCCCCGTTCCGGAGATCTTCCCGACGGACTCATCATCCGCAAGCGCTACCGTTCCGGCAGTCTCGATGACCAGTTCCGCATCGGAGGGGAACGCCCCCGCTTCCGTCTTGATGCCGCCGTGGTGGTAGGCCAGAATCTCATCCTGCGTCAGGGCGCGGGTATAGACGGCCAGCTCGTCGATCCAGCCCCTGAACCAAGCGTCCCCCAACGTCCGACCGACGGCGAACTCGGCGTCGCCGATATCCGGCGCGCCCATGCTCTCGTCCGACGCGCACTCGATGCCGTCGATAAAGACCTTGCGGGTCGTGCCGTCGAAGGTGCCGACCACCGAATGCCAGGTGACCAGGAAGGTTCCCTCAGGGATCTGGGCCCCGATGTCGCGCGCCCACCAGTAATTCCAGATGCCGCCGAAGCCGCCCCAAAAACGGAAGTTGTTGCACCGGCCGTCCTGGCGGGTCCCGTAGCCGATCCATCCGCCACTGCCGGAACACCAGTGGTCCGCCTTGACGAAGGCGCAAACGGTATACGGAGAGGCACCGACCGGAAGCGATGCCGGGAAGGTGTCAGAAGCGGCGTTCATCACCGCATTGCCCGCCAGATAGAGCGAACCCGCGCCGAACGCGCCGTTCACCGCGCAGACCGGCTCGCCGTCGCCATCATTCTTCTTCAGGGTCACCCCGTTTCCGCTCGAATCCTCCATCAGCGTCTCTTCCGAATCGAAGTGGTAACAGATCGCCAAATCCCGCTCCTTCGGGATCGTCCGGAGCGTACCGCCCGCGACATGGACACGCGGGACGGGATCGGTTTTCCTCTTCACGCCGTCCTGATAGAGCCGGACGATCTCTTCGGAGGTGAAGGCGCGGCGCGCGACCAGCAGATCGTCGATCCAACCCTTGAAACGGGCGTCGTTGAGGGTCCGCCCGACCGCCAACTCGACCGGCCGGATATCCGGCGGAATGGGATTGTCCTGCACCTGAAGGACACCGTCCACGTAGATTTTACGGGTCACGCCGTCGTAGGTTCCGACCACATGGTGCCAGGTCTCATAGTAGTTGAATCCGAGGTCCCGCACCGTCAAGTCACGGGCGTACCAGTAGTTGTGGATCTCGTGATCGCCATTCATCCGGAAGTTGTTGGCGAGCCCTTCCGCGCCGCCCTGCCCGTATCCGATCCACCCGGCGCCAAAGGGTCCGCCCCAATCGGGATGGATGAACGCCGCGACCGTATACGGCTCGGCTCCGATCGGGAAGGCGTTCGGGAAATGGCCACTCGCCGGTCTGAACCACGTGTCGCCGTTCAGGTAAAGGGCACCGCCGAAGTAACCGACCTCGTCAAACTTCACCTCACCCTCCGCCAGCGCGAGATCCGTCCCGTAAAAGCTCATATCCTGAAGCAGCCGCTCTTCCGAATCAAACGGATAATAGGCCACGACACCCTCGGGCAGGTCATATTGCGGACGGATGTCGGACGAACCCGTCACCGTCATATCCATCTGGATATCAACCGCTTCCGTCTTCTCGACCGGCCCAACCAGCGTCGCCCGCACCGTGCCGGAATAGAGCTGGATCTCATCCGCCACCAGCGTACCGCCCGTCACCACGCCCCCGCGCAGTTCGAAACGGCGGCAACGGACCGTCCGGCCCGCCAGGCTCAAAATGCCCCCGGCGTAGACGGTGACCGTGTCGGCGACCGACCCATCCGCCGTTCCGCCCAGCACCAGCCGCCCCGCATTCACCGAGAGGTTCCCGAAGACCGAAAACGCCCCCGCAACCCCGAGCGTCGCGGGACCCTCTTTCACGATATTCATCGGACCGCTGGTCCACAGCCCCGACTGGCCGTAATCGGTGGTCTGACGGATCGTCACCGTCGGGAGGGTATTCAGCCGGCTGTTCCGCAGGCAGAGCGGGCGCATGTTTACATCGTACCGGTCATCGCCGTTGATGCCGCCGATCACCTGGCTGAACCCGTTCAACTCGACCGTCCCTTGACTCCAATCGTTGTTCTGCGTCGAGATGCAACCCGCCGCGGAGAGTACATTCTCGCCGCCGCAAACGATCACCGCCGTGCCGCCGAAGAGGCAGAGGTGGCCGTACTCGTTCCCGCTGACATTCAGGTAGACCGTCCCGTTCCCCACATACCACTTCCGGTCCCCGTGCCTGATCGGGGTATCCTCCACATAGACCGACGATCCGTTGTCGGGCGCCAGGGCGAAATAGTCATCCTCGACGACACCGCCCCGAAGATGGATCGCGCCGCCCGCACTCGCGGAGATTTTGCTCTGATGGGTGACAAGCGGCGCCGTCAGCACCACCTGCCCGCCCTGCGCGTTGAGACGGGTGTTGTAACCGTTGGACTGTTCCGACCCGATATGGAACGGATTGGCAAAGGTATGGTCGCCCAGGATAGTCAGCAGGCTCCGCGCATCGTTGGTCACGCAGACCGGCCCGGTCCCGAACGCGTCGGAACGGTTGACGATCAGATGGCCCTGCAGCAAATCGACACCGCCTTCCAGCGTGTTACCCCGATTCAGATAGACCCATCCTTTCCCTCCGCCGTCAAAGGCGGTATTCAGGATACGAAGCGCGCCGGGCCCGCTGATGG